>CAVGMK010000087.1:0-8080 GCA_963630135.1 Oscillospiraceae bacterium | reverse complement strand
ATGTGGCAGCGGCAACGACCATCACGGAAGATGTTCCGTCGGATGCGCTTTGCATCGGGCGGGTTCGCGCGGAGAACAAGGAGAACTGGGTTCGCCAGCGGAAGATTCTGAAGAAGGATCAGTAGCCGGAAACGAAGTGAAATTCGCAATCGGGGATTCGTTAGGAGGGTGCAAATACTCATACTCACCCGCCAACATTCACCAGTCGATGCTTGCGGCTCGTGATTTACAGTCAAAGCTTTGCAATCCATCATCATATAGTCAGAGAGAAGATACTCTCATCAATCGGTCAATCAATTTTTTAATCATATATGCTTAGGGGGTATATACACATGGAAACAACCGCTTTTTCCAATTTGAAACTTTTCGCCTGCAACTCTCATCCGGAACTTGCCCAGGAAATCGCTTCCCTGATGGGTGTTGAACTCGGAAAGTCGACGGTCAGCAAGTTCAGCGACGGCGAGATTTCTGTCAGCATCTGGGAATCCGTTCGTGGCAAGGATGTCTTTATCATCCAGTCCACCTGCGCACCGGTGAATGATAACCTGATGGAATTGCTGATTATGGTGGATGCCATGAAGAGAGCTTCTGCCGGTAGCATCAATGCTGTCATTCCATACTACGGCTATGCTCGTCAGGACCGCAAAGCGAAGGCTAGAGATCCGATTACGGCAAAGCTGGTTGCCGATCTGCTGTCTGCAGCAGGCATTGACCGCCTGATTACCATGGATCTGCATGCGAACCAGATCCAGGGATATTTCAACATTCCGGTGGATCACATGATTGGATTGCCGACCCTGACCGACTACTTCCTGAAGAAGGAAATGGAAGATGTGGTTATCGTATCGCCGGACCACGGAAGTGTACCGAGAGCCAGAAATATGGCGGAGCGTATGAACTGCCCAATCGCAATTGTCGACAAGAGAAGACCGGAGCCGAACAAGAGCGAGATCATGAATATTATCGGAGATATCAAGGGTAAGAATTGCATCATCCTGGACGATATGATTGATACCGCCGGCACGATGTCCAATGCGGCCAATGCCATCAAGGATCTGGGCGCGAAGGAAGTCTATGCTTGTGCTACCCACGGCGTTCTTTCCGGACCGGCAATGGAAAGATTGGAGAAGAGCGCGATTAAAGAATTGGTTGTCCTGAATACGCTCCCGATTCCGGAAGAGAAGGTTATCGATAAGATGAAGGTTCTTTCCGCGGCGCCGATTTTTGCAGAGACCATCTGCAGAGTATATACCAACGGTTCCGTTAGCGCGATGTTCAAATAATGTATATCATTGCAGGACTGGGAAATCCGGGTTCGAAGTACGAGAATACCCGGCACAATATGGGATTCAAGGTCATTGACAGGCTGGCCGAGGAATTCGGCATCTCGGTGAACCGGGCGAAGTTCAAAGGACTAATCGGAGAAGGCCGTATCGGCAACGAGAAGGTGATACTGCTCAAGCCGCAGACCTATATGAATCTCAGTGGTCAATCGGTTCGGGAAATTGTGGATTATTATAAGGTGCCGGATGAGAATCTGATTGTCATCTATGATGATTTCGATTTGCCTATCGGTTCTATCCGGATTCGTAAAAGCGGCGGGCCGGGCACGCACAACGGCATGAAATCGGTCGTTGGCGAATTGAATTCCCGGCGGTTCCCTCGCGTTCGAATCGGCATTGGCAGCAGTGACGGTTCCACCATCGATTTCGTCATCGGGAAAGTCAGCAAGAGCGAACAGCAGATTCTTGCCGAGACGGCAAAGGCCGCGTCCGATGCAGTGGCCGATATCATTCGCATTGGCATTGACAATGCGATGAATGTCCACAATACGAGAAAGAGTACGGATAAGAACGAAGAGAAGAACGCCGGAAAGCGTACGGATAAGAATACCGATACAAACACCGAGAAGAACGTCGGTACGGAAACAGGAAAGAACGAAGAGAAGAACATCGATACAACCACAGAAAAGAAAATAGCAGAATGATTATGAACTTCACAGGGGTAAGCGGCAGCCGTGTCGCTTACCTCGCTTCACAGGAAATCGAACAATACGACGCATCGCTCATCATAGTATCTTCCGCTCAGGTTGCAGAACGCCTCAAAGAAGATATTTCTTTTTTTGTACCCGAAATCCCGGTATTTACGCTTCCGGAAGAGGAGAGTCTCCGTTTTCTGTATGAAGCGCGGGACAAGGATGCATTGGTACGACGCATCCGCGGAATGGAGGCGCTGACACGGCAAGACCACAGCGTGGTGATTGCTCCGATTACCGCACTGCTCCGACCGGTCTCGGATAAAGACCGATTCCTGTCTCGTCAGCGTATCATCCGGATGGGCGACGAAGTGGACCCGGGTGAGCTCAAGACATTCCTGGTATCTGCGGGCTATGAATTCAGCAGCGTGACATCCGCGCCTGGCGAATTCAGCGGGCGGGGCGACATTCTCGATGTGTTCTCGCCATCTCTGGATAATCCGGTTCGTCTGGAATTCTTCGACACGGAGCTCGATTCGATTCGAACCTTCGATCCGCTGACGCAGCGCTCGCTGGAAACCATCTCGGAAATCCGAATTGTTCCGGCGGTCGAATTCATGCCGACCGAGCCGGAGATTCAAGCTGCGCTCACTCGCATTCAGACGGAATTCCAGCAGAAGATTGATGAGCTGAAGACGAATCAGGAAGAGAACAACCTGCAGGATCACCGCGCCGAGCGATATGAGGAGGAGAAGAACCGCATCACGGACATGTTTCTCGCCCGGACGAATCTGCCCATCTATGCGGATTATCTCTCTTACTTCGATGTAACGGAAACCACCCTCTGGCATTACATGGCGCAGGGGCTGGTATTCGTGTGCGATCCGACGCGCATTGCGGAAGAAATTCCGGAATATCTGGACAGAGAAGTATTGCACCGCGTGTATTCGGAATGTTCGGATATCCGAATCACGACACCGTTCCCGGAACGCATCGATGGACTGGAGAAACTGGACGAAGTGCGCAATCTCCACACGATTCCGGTGGCGCCGTACAACGGCCAGCTCCAGATGCTGGCATCCTCCCTCCGCGGCTACCGGAAGAAGGGTTATCAGGTGCACATCATTTCCTCTTCGGAAGAGCGCAGTGCCCGCCTTCGCGAATATCTGGATGAGGATCAATCACTGGGCGGTATTCACTACGAGATAGGCAATCTGACAGCCGGTCTCATCCTGGAGGATACGAAAGAATGTTACATCACGGAGAGTGATATTTTCCCCGGCCAGAAGAAGAAAGCCCTTAAGCGCCGCAAGAAGAATGCCGCATCCATCGATTTCTCCGATTTGCGGAAGGGCGATTATGTCGTCCACGAAATTCACGGAATCGGACGATTTGAAGGAATCCGCACGTTAGAAACCGACGGCGAGAAGAAAGACTACCTCAAGATTCACTATTCCGGCTCGGATGTACTCTACATTCCGACCGAGCAGCTCGACATCATTCAACGCTACATCGGCAATGAAGGCAATGCCCCGAAGCTGTCCCGCCTGTCCGGCGGAGAGTGGCGACGGACGCGGGAACGCGTGCGCAAGTCCGTCATGGCCATTGCGGAGGACCTCGTCAAGCTCTACGCAGAGCGGGAAGCCGCTGGCGGATACGCTTTCCCGGAAGACAGCATATGGCAGAAGGAATTTGAGGACGATTTTCCCTACACCGAGACGGACGACCAGATTCGTGCCGTGGAGGAAATCAAGGCGGACATGGAGAGCCCTCTCCCGATGGACCGCCTGCTGTGTGGCGACGTCGGTTATGGGAAGACGGAGGTGGCAGCCCGTGCCATTTTCAAATGTATATCGGAAGGGAAGCAGGCGGTACTTCTGGCTCCCACCACGCTGCTGGTGGATCAGCACTATCATAATTTGAAGGAACGCTTCGCCAAATTCCCGTTCGAGATAGAGATGCTTTCACGTTTCCGTTCGGAACAGGAGCAGAACAGAATCATCGACCGCCTGAAGAAGGGCACCGTGGATCTCATTATCGGTACCCATCGGGTACTCTCTGATGACGTGAAGTACAAGGATCTCGGGTTGCTGGTCATCGACGAGGAGCAGCGCTTCGGCGTGAAGCATAAGGAGAAAATCAAAATGCTCCGCAAGAATGTCGACGTCCTCACCCTGTCGGCCACGCCGATTCCGCGGACACTCAACATGTCACTGACGGGCATCAAGAACATCAGCACCATCGAGGAGCCACCCCAGGATCGTCTGCCGGTGCAGACCTACGTGACGCCGGAGGACGAGGAACTCATTCGCGAGGTCATTGAGCGGGAGCTGAACCGGAATGGGCAGGTCTTTGTCATCTTCAACCGCGTCAAAGGCATTCGCAAGGTGGCCGAAACCATTCAGGAGCTGGTGCCACAGGCGCGCATCGGCATCGGCCATGGCCGCCTGGACGAGAAGTCACTGGAAAATGTCATGCTGGACTTCGTGGAAGGCCGCACAAATGTGCTGGTGTCTACCACCATCATCGAGAACGGCATCGATATCCCGAACGCCAACACCATAATCATCCTGGACGCTGACCGCATGGGCCTATCCCAGCTCTATCAGCTTCGGGGCCGTGTTGGACGCTCGAACACGCTGGCGTATGCCTACCTCACCTATAAGCCGGAGAAGGTCCTCACCGACGTCGCACGCAAGAGACTGGCCGCCATCCGCGAGTTCACCGAATTTGGCGCGGGCTTCAAGCTGGCCATGCGGGATCTGGAGCTTCGCGGTGCAGGCAATGTCCTCGGCGAGGCGCAGCACGGCCACATCGACGGCATTGGCTACGAGCTGTATTGCAAGGAAATCGAGCGGGCGGTGAAGCGCCTCAAAGGCGAATCCGTCACCGAAAGCCGCTCCGAGAGCACCCTGGAATTCAATGTGCCGGCGCGCATTCCGAATCAGTATATCGGCGATGAAACCCTTAAGCTCCAAGCGTACAAGAAAATCGCCCAGATTACGGACGAATCCGACGCAGACGATGTTACGGAGGAACTAATTGACCGCTACGGCGACATCCCGGAAGTGACGCTGAACCTGATCCGCGTCGCCGAGATTCGCAGCAGCGCCGAGCGGCTGGGCATCGAGATTCTGAAGCAGACCGGAAACCGTGTGCAGTTCACCTTCTACGAGGAGAACCACCTGACTGCTTACGGCCTGGTGATGGCGACGCAGGCCGCTGCCGGCCGCCTCACTATCCAGAGCGGTACGCTGCCGTCTCTCAGTCTTTATGTCGGTTCCGATGACATCCTGAAGCAGGTTCTCATCGTACTTCGTGCCCTGCTAAAAACAGAACCGGCCCCGGCCGAAACTTCCGACCCCGCATAGAATGTGCGCTTGCACAGCGCCTGCGTCGGAACACGCTATTACTCATAATTCGTGCTTCCGTAGCGCATGCCTTCGCCTAAGACTTGCGTTCACACGAACATACTGCATTCCGCGAATTGCGCTCGTGCAACTCGTGTCGTAACATGCAGTTGACCATAATTTGCGCATCTGTAGCGCATACATTTGTCTAAGACTTGCGTTCACACAACGCCTGCGGGCGCTATACGTTGGAAAATCGGAAAATTGGGCGGGAAGTAATTTATTTTTACCGGAGTAATAGAAGCACTGAAAATCAACGGAAAATCACTGGATGCTACTGGATACGATAGGGAGGTAATATGAGACTGGACAAATTTCTGAAGAATTCGAGAATTATCAAAAGACGAACTGTCGCCAAAGAGGCCTGCGAACAGGGCCGCGTGGAGGTGAACGGCAAAGTGGCGAAGCCGGGCGTGGAGCTCAAGCTGGATGACGTCATCAAGGTGACCTTCGGCACGAGCGAGTTGACGGTTCGGGTCAAAAAAATGACCGAATCCTGTAAGAAACAGGATTCGGAGGATATGTATGAAATCATCTAATTATGATATCTCTGGATTGAAGTAGCGGAAGCAGAACCTGTTTCCGCCTATACTGCCGGGCGTAGGGTGCGCTCGGCTATTTTATTGACCGCAAGGATGAGTGCGGTATCAATTGGAATGCAAATCAGTTCCTTGATGAATCTGGCCGGGAGCAATGCTAGGTAGCCTTTTCCCACGATGATGGTGATCCAGGCGGTGTTAACCAGCAGATTCACGCCGAGAAGCACGAGGATGACCGCGAGGAGCGTATTCTTCCATGTCACCTTATGGCGATATAGGATGAGCCCGTAAATGACGCCGCTAATGAAGGCGGAGAGGGTGAATCCCGGAAAGTAGGCGCCGGAAGGAAAAAGCATGCTTCCGACGAAGTCCGCCAGGGCGTAGGCGCCGCCGGCCCATAGCGGTCCGTAGCAGATGGCAACGAGAACCATCGGCAGGAAGCCGAATCCGATGCGAACCATCGGTGTGCTGATGGCAACGAAACGGGTGAGAATCACCTCCATGGCAATCAGGATGGCGACAATGACGAGTCGCTCAGTGTTGGATTTGTGATTAGTCATAAAAAAACCTCCATAGATTATAATGAAGAAGTAACGAGAACTGCTCGGTATTATAATCTGGAGATGAATTTGTCCACCTATAATATTTTGCAGTAGCGGATGCAATATCAAACCGCAACAGACGTTTTCGGTCACAGACAACATCCCGTTCTGTGAAACTTAACGCTTGATATTTACTCTACCGAGAGACAATATATCATAAATTATTGCTGCGTTCAAGGGAAGGATGGTTCCTTTTCCAATTCTTCAATTATCGGGGGGGCTTGTTTATGAAAAGCCCCTTCATGGTGGAATTGATGCTACACTGGCCTTGAGAAAATGGCTTGTCAAGTGAAGATTAGGTGAAGAATTTTGCGATTTTTCTCGATTTTTTGGTACTTCTCTTTTTGGTTCTTTCATAGTAATATCGGGGTATTCCACACGATAATCATCAAGGGGAACTGCAGTCTAGGGGCGCTGCAGACGGAAGCATTTGTTAACGCATGGAGCATAGAAGGGTGGAGATTAAATTTAGCCAATCGAATTCCTATAATTAAGTTCTTAATAGAACGGAAAGGAGAATATCATGAAGAAAAAAGGCGGAAAGTCGGGTTCAGGATCGGGCTCGCCCCCGAGTTCAGATTGCGATTCTATCTCGAGGTATTACATCCCGGTATTAACCAAAAACAAGTATTACAAGATTGACTTGAACGACATTGAAGTAATTGAACAGTGCAATAATATCCTCCGTGTGAAGGACGTGTTCCGCGAAGAATATGAATTCAAGGGCACTATCGAAGAAATCGTACCGATGCTTATCGGCAAGAGCTTCTTCCGAGCAATGAAGAAGGTTGTTATCAATTTTGATAATGTCGACAGCATTGCTGCAAATGTCATTCATTTTCGCTCCGGATTGGCATACGGTATTGGCCGAAATAACCTCTTGAAAGTTCGTAAAGGGTACAGAAACTATTTATACGGTTACCCACCGTTCCTTGGACGTGGCGTTCTATCTATCGATGATGTAGCCGAAGATGATGATACGAAGGACTGGTAAATCGAACGATTCTGTAGTAATCCACGTAGAAGACAGATACGCGTTGAAATGACGGAAGGTTATTATCTCTTACCGAAACTTTTGTTAAGTACGTCGTAGCTTAGAGAATGGGTTGTTGATAATTATTGGGACAATCAGTAACCTGAATGAGAAGATATTGCTCGATGTAATTGAATTTTCGCACGAATATTGCTAAAGTGCTGGAGCAGACGCTTGGTGATGTCTGCTCCGGCAGAAATTTAGCCCCCCCTTGAATTCGTAACAGCGCTTGAAGAGAATAATTCTGAAGCGGGGAGAAGCTTTGCACTCTGGTGACAAAAAATGCAAAGAATGTGATGAAAAAGAACTTGCATTCTGAATCCTTGTAACGTATAATGAAAAAGCTTCTTGCGCTGGAGCAAAGAAGCCGTTATCGTCGAGATTTTTTCTGACGCATCTAAAAAAACATGTTGACAGACGGAGAACTCGATGATATACTAATTAAGCTGTTCGGGAAACGGACAGCAGAACCTTGAAAACTTCATAGTGTAGAACCGGTCAAGAACGAGACACATCATATA
>CAVGMK010000086.1:0-8803 GCA_963630135.1 Oscillospiraceae bacterium | reverse complement strand
TAATCTTTAAGAAATCTACTTTTAACCATCAGAAAATTTAATATAACCACCCCACGAGGCTGGAATTATTATCCTTCAGAAAAACTGAACTTTGAGATTGAATCTGCGTGCTTTTGACCGTTAGAAAATTGTCATACACTCAGGGCAAGGAGAAAACCGTACGGCAGAAATAACAGCAAAGCAATCATAGAACTCAAGAAGTTCAATTAATGAGGAGGATGACATATGGGTTACACATATTGGAACGGTGCGGAGACCGCGCATCGCCGCGTGATGATGAAGGCGGCGGGATACTCGGATGAGGACATTCGCAAGAAGCCACATATCGGCGTGCCGAATTCGTACATGGCCGGATCGCCGGGAACAGCGCACCTGAGACAGGTGACAGAGGCGGTCAAAGAAGGAATCTGGGCAGCCGGAGGAATCCCGGTAGAGTTCGGAATCCCGGCTACCTGCGGTAACGTGGCGAACGGTGCAGACGAGATGAAATACGAGCAGGTCGGCAGAGACATCGTGGCGATGTCCATCGAATTCGTGTCGAGAGTGCACAACTTCGACGCAATCTGCTGCGTGGCATCCTGCGACCTGATTATCGCCGGCTGCTACCTGGCAGCTTGCAGACTGGACCTCCCGGCAATGGTTGTGACCGGCGGATCGATGCAGGCCGGCAATTATTGCAACAAGACCGTCGTTGAGGCCGACCTCGATGCCGCGAGATTCTCCGGCGCGTCCGAGGAAGAGCTGTTCGAGCTGGAAGAGTGTGTATGCCCGTCCTTCGGTGCATGCCCATCCATGGGAACAGCGAACACCATGCAGATGCTGGGCGAGGTACTGAATCTGGTACTGCCGGGAACTTCCACGATTCCGGCATCGGATAACGCGAGACTCCGTGCAGCCAGAGCGGCCGGTAAATACATGGTCGAGATGGTGAAGGCCGGAAGGAAGCCAAGTCAGCTGATTACGAAGGAGACCCTGGAGAACGCCATCATGTTCGATATGGCGGTTGCCGGATCAACCAACGCGGTACTTCATATTCTCGCTTACGCCTACGAGCTGGGCATCAAGCTGTCGCTGGATGACTTCGAGAAATATGCGAAGGAAATCTATTGCATCAACGCGGTAATCCCGAGCGGCCCTTACACCGTCGTGGACTTCCATCACGCCGGCGGTGTGAAGCAGGTGATGAAGCAGCTGGCTTCGAAACTACACACGGATGTGCCGACGATGTATGGCAACACCTGGGGTGAACTCCTGGAGACCGTGAAGAGCGCGCCGAACGAAGTCATTCATACGCTGGAATCTCCGGTGGCGAAGGAGCCGGGCCTCAAGATTCTCCGCGGGAATATCTCCCCGGCCGGAGCTATCGTGCGCCCAACCGCCGTATATGAGGAAGTGAAATACATCAAAGGCAAGGCGAAAGTATACGAATGTGACCAGGATGCATACAAGGCCATCATGGACGGCGAGATCGTCGCCGGAGATATCCTCGTCATCCGCTACGAAGGATGCAAGGGCGCGCCGGGCATGAAGGAGCTGATGCTCAGCATCGACGCCTTGATTGGCAAGGGCCTGGACAAGAAGGTAGGCCTGATTACCGACGCCCGCTTCTCCGGATTCAACTACGGTGCCATCGTCGGCCACGTATCGCCGGAAGCTTATGACGGCGGAGTTATCGCGCTGATTGAGAACGGCGATGAGATCGAGATGGATATCGCGGGCGGCTTCGTTAACCTGCTGGTGTCCGACGAGATTCTGGCCGAGAGACGGAAGTCCTGGGTTCGCCCGCCGCTCAAGCAGCAGAAGGGCGTCCTGAACATCTACGCGCAGAACTGCCGTCCGGCAGAAGAAGGCGGCGCAATGCAGCCGTGGGCGCTGGATGCGGACTATGCGTATCACCACGAATAGATAGATTAGGTTAAAAAGAAAGAACCACCCGCCGGACACTTCCGGCTACCGACAGCAAGGATGGGACCTCAGAGCCGTAGCCGGAAACCCTGGGTGGGTGCGTATATGCGTAAAGTAGATGCATGGAATAGAAAGGATTAAGGTAAGAAAAGATGATACTGACAATTATAAGAGTGGCATTAGTAATATTCATCGTATTCTTCGGATATAAGCTATGGAAAGATTGCCGTGACAACGGCCCGAAAGATGTACCAATGAAGACGAAGGTTCTGTACGGAATCATGGGATGTGTGCTGAACCTGCTGGATACGTTAGGCGTTGGAAGTAATGCGACACAGGCAGCATTCTTCAAGTTCACGAAGCTCAGCCCGGATGACGAGCTCCCGGGCAATGGTAACGTTATCTTCGCCATCCCGGTCGGCGTAGAAGCGCTACTGTTCATGGATGTGGTAGAGGTAGATACCGTTACATTGTTCTCTATGCTCATTGCAGCCATGCTGGGTGGTGTTCTGGGCGCGAAGGTTATCAGTAAGTTCTCGGTACAGAGAATTCGTACCATCCTGTCCGTAACACTTCCATGCGTAGCCATCGTTCTGGTTATGAAAGTGAACGGATATGGCCCGTTCGGCATGATGGGAACGGCAAACGGATTGATGGGCGGTAAGCTGGTGGTGGCTGTAGCCGTGAACTTCATCCTGGGATCTCTGATGTGCGCCGGCGTCGGCCTGTATGCACCTTGCATGGCTCTCTGTGCGCTGATGGGACTGAATATCACCGTGGCTTTCCCGATTATGATGGGATCCTGCGCACTCCTGATGCCACCGGCCAGCCTGGAATTCATCAAAGCCGGCAAGTACAACAGAGGCGCAGCCGTTATCATGACAATTACTGGAATCATTGGCGTATTTATCGCATATTTCGTCGTTAAATCCATGTCCACCACATTACTCACATACCTTGTCGCTATCGTGCTAATCTACATGGCAATCAGCTTCATCCGTTCCAATATGAAGGACAAGCAGGCGGCTGCAGTGGAAACGGCGGAATAAATAGCGAAGAACGAAATATGAATCAGAAAATAGGATTCAACATGTGAAACGAAATAAGGAACAAGAACGAAGCTAGAACGAGACAAGAAGGAGGAAATCTTATGCCGCACATTAACGTGAAATTGTATCCTGGCAAGAGCGAGGAGATGAAAGAAAGACTGGCGAGCGCTGTAAGAAATGCACTTGCAGAGGAATCCGGCGTATGGTGCCCGGAAGACATCTCGGTATCGATGGAAGAAATCGCCCCGGAGAAGTTCGAGGCGGAGACGAAGGCCAGCTTCAAGGAAGAGGAGCTGTTGCTTGATTCGAAATATATCAATTTCAAGTAGTGGGAGGGAATGATGAATTATAAGATAGATGTGAACTTTGACCGGTTTGAAGAGAAACTGCAGGTAGTGGATGCCCACACGATGGGTGAATTCTGCCGAATCCTTGTCGGCGGAATCCCGGAACCGCAGGGAAATACCATGATTGAGAAGAAGAAGTGGCTGGAAGAGAACTGCGATTACATTCGTACCGCATTGATGCTCGAGCCGCGAGGCCATCATGACATGTTCGGCGCGATTCTCTGTGAACCGGTACATGAAGAAGCGGATTTCGGCGTGGTATTCATGGAGACCGGCGAATTCCTGAACATGTGCGGGCATTGCACCATCGGTACAGTTACCGTGGTTATTGAAGCCGGCATGATTGAATCGCACGAAGGCGAGAACGAAGTGGTGCTCGACACCCCGGCCGGTATCGTCAGAACGAAGGCGATGGTGAAGAATGGCAAGGTAGAGAGCGTGACGCTGACCAACGTGCCGTCCTTTGTATACCTGGAGAACCAGTCGGTCACCATCGACGGAAAGGAAATTCATTTTACCATTTCCTTCGGCGGAAGCTTCTTCGCACTGGTAGACACGGCGCAGCTGGAAATCGGCCAGATTAATGCGAAGACAGTACCGGCATACACCGCTCTCGGCATGAAGATGCTGCATGCAATTAACGAGCAGATTCCGGTGCAACATCCGGAGCTGGATATTACCTCGGTGGATCTCGTGGAATTCTACGGACCAACGCCGAACCCGGATAAGGCGAACATGCGTAATGTGGTTATCTTTGGCGACGCGCAGGCGGATCGTTCGCCGTGCGGAACCGGAACCAGCGCGAAGCTGGCAACGCTGCACAAGTGGGGCGAGATTGGCGTCGGTGAGCCGTTCGTATACGAGAGCTTCATGGGCTCGCTCTTCAAGGGCGAAATTAAGGAGCTGACGACGATTGGCGGCTACGATGCGGTTGTTCCGATGGTAACCGGAAGCTGCTATCTGACCGGCGTTGCCACCTACCTGATTGATGGCGAAGATCCGCTGAAATATGGATTCTTAATCGGATAAGACGGTAGACATTATCCCATGAGAATATAATTACACTGTAAGAGACGAAAAGAAGGAGGAACCCCATGATTCTATTGAACAGAGAAGACATTAAGAGCGTTGTTACCATGAAGGACATGATTGAAGCTGTTAAGACCGCATTCAAGATGACGGTAGACGGCACCGTGAAGACCCCGCTTCGTACCGTTATCGACGGCAAATACGACGGCGCATTCCTGTTCATGCCATCCTATGCACCGGAATTGGACGCAGCCGCAGTGAAGGTAATCGACATCTTCCCGCACAATGTGGACAACGGCCTGATGACATCCCCTGCGCAGGTAATGCTGATTGACGGTAAGACCGGATACGTCATCTCGATGCTGGATGGCACCTACGTAACCCAGCTCCGCACCGGCGCATCTTCCGGCGCAGCATTCGACCTGCTGGCAAAGAAGGAATGCAAGAAGGGCGCCCTGATTGGCACCGGCGGCCAGGCAGCAACTCAGCTGGAGGCCATGCTCTGCGCAAGACAGCTCGAAGAAGTTCGCATCTTCGACCTCAACGCCGAGAGATGCCAGGCATTCGTAGATCGCATGCAGGCAGAGCTTGCTTCCTACGGTGTGAAGTTCATCGCTGTTGCATCCTCTGACGAGTGCATCGAGGACGCGGACCTGATTATCACAATTACCCCGTCCCCGAAGCCGGTATTCGACGGCACTAAAGTCAAGGCTGGCGCAACCGTTAGCTGCGTAGGCACCTATGAACCACACAAGCACGAGATGGACCCGGCTATCCTGCCGAGAGCTTCCAAGATTATCTGCGACTCCAAGGAAGCCGCTCTTTCCGAGACCGGCGACCTGCTGATTCCAATCGCTGATGGACTGATCACTGAGGATGACATTCAGGGCAGTCTGGGCGACATCATCAACGGCACCATCGTTGGCAGAGAGAACGATGACGAAATCATCGTCTATGAGACGGTTGGCGTTGCTGCTCAGGACCTTGTTGCGGCTAAAATCATCTACGACAAGGCCGTAGCGGCCGGCAAGGGCATCAACTGGGAGTAATTCCCAAGCCTCGGATGGCTTGCTCCGGAAGAGCTTGACTGAAAAAGACTTGCGTGAAAATAGTATGCCACCATACCCGATAGAAAGGCATGCTTCATAGCGTAAGCCAGGAAGCACGCAGGGCTGCGCGAGCCGCGGCCCTGCGAGACATAATAATCCATAACACAAATCCATATATAATAGTAAATAGTGAAGACGAGAGCGGCCGCCCACCCGGGCGGCTGTTTTCGTATGTCTCATTGCAGGATACGCGGCGAATCTGCTTGTCGTCCTGCAGAAGAATTCGCTAGGCAGTGTCTGGCAAATGGATATGCCTGCAATGATACGGACCGCTACATCATCCCATTCTTCTAGCTTCACGTCCGCGTGAAGACAATGAATTCCTGTAGTGCCAGCGACACTTTCTGCGACCCAAGAAGTGACAGCTTCAGTACGACCACTCCTGTTCTCGTTCCCTCTTTGCAACCTCCATTCTCCTGCGTATAATAGACCTATGGAATTTCGACAGGAGGGGCAGATAAGCATGAATCATCCGCTCTACATGAATCAGCTGGAAACAGCAGAATACATCCGCGCGCAGCTGCAGGAGAACCCGGTGCTGAAGGCGGGCTTCTGGGAGCGGAGCCCCTGGGCTGACCGCGTTGTGAAGTATGGTAAAGCCCGTTATGATGCCTTCCGGAATCTGGAGGCGTTCCGGAAATATACGGGTAAAAGAACATTTGATTTTACCCGGTGGGCGTCCGGGGAGGCGAGCTTAAGGCGGCATCTCAAGAGACAGCTGGAGAAATCCGGGCTGGAGGGCGGCTCTTACGCTGCCTGCGCGTATTTGATTCAGGAGACGGATGCCCGGGGATATCTTCGCTATGACCCGGCGGAGGCGGGCCGCGTGTGCCGCGCGACGCCGTGGGAAATCGAGCTGGCGGAGGGCATGCTGCAGGAGATGGATCCGGCGGGCGTTGGTATGGAGAGCCGGGCGGCGTGTTTCCGGAAGCAGCAGGAGGAAGGCGCGCCGGAGGTGCCGAAGCCGGGGCTTCGTTACAGCGACCGCGTAATGAGCGCGTATGTGGTGCCGGATGTGCTGATTCGAAGCTGGAACGGGCAGGCGCAGGTGAGCATCAACGTGACCGGGTGCGAGCTGCCGGTGGTGGACAATCGCTATCGCAGTCTGATTCCGGATATCGCGGAGGACCGGGGGAAGATGAAGTATCTTTCAGAGTGCTATGAGGATGGCGCCTGGCTGGTGAAGGCGCTGGATGACCGGCTCCGTGTGCTATGGGTGCTGGGCGAGGCGATGGCGATGTGCAACCGGAACTTCTTCGCCGGAAGATGTAAGGTTCCGCAGGATGTGACATTGCTTCAGCTCTATTCGAAGACGGGGATTGCGCCGGAGCACCTGCGCGAGGTGATTCGGGGGAAGTACATCCAGTATGGTGGCCAGATCTATTCGATGAGTTACTTCCTGGCGTAGATTAGCGCAGGAAGAACCTTCCTTCATCGCAGTGATTACAGCGCATAGGAGAAGAATGCGGGGGAGGAAGATACGGCATGCCACGAGCGGCTGCTATAAATCATGGCGATTATGGAATTGGCAGGGCATGCAGTATTCCCTAGAAAGAAATGGCATGCCGGTGCAGCACGAGAGCAGCACGAAGATCCGCCTGAAAATGTGAAATCTGTGGCTCTTCTGCCGCGAATCTTGCGGATTTCAGATAGAAAAATACCCATGACTGCGAAATTTTTTCTTGCGTTTTCTTTAGTCAATTTGTACAATTAACATGTATGGAGATTTTCCGTGCAGAGGAATGATATTCCAATTTGCCACTTGTATTATGCAAAAGACCACCCCCAGGATACTAGCTCGGCATCTGGCAAGTTCGAATATGCGACATCCCATGAGATAGACTCGTGGGATGTTTTTTTGGTGCTTCCTCGGACGTCTGGGCGGCCGAGCTTGTTATTTTTTTACAAAATGGAATTTTTCAATAAAGAATCGTTGCGCACCCCTACCCCCTATGATAGAATTACGGTGTACGGAGGACGTGGAAGTTCCCCGGACGGTATGAAATAATGATATTGTAGGTAAAGGAGAAGGAAAGATGATTGCGAAGAGTATGGAGCCGTTCCTCGCCGGAAGTTCTGTCATCAGAGCGATGTTCGAGGAAGGTAAGAAGATGGCGAAGGTGTACGGTGCAGAGAATGTCTATGACTTCAGCGTAGGCAACCCGGGACTGAACCCACCGCAGGAAGTATATGATGCGATCAACGATATCAACAATAACATGGATCCGCATGTAGTACACGGATACATGGCAAATGCCGGCTATGAGAGCACCAGACAGGCAGTGGCAGACAACCTGAACAAGCGTTACGGCGCGGACTTCGGTGTGGACAACATCATCATGACCGTTGGCGCAGGTTCTGCTCTCAACGTGATTATGAAGACCGTTTTCGACCCGGGCGACAAGCAGGTTGTATTCGCTCCTTACTTCGTAGAGTATGCGAACTGGGCGCGCAACTACGGCGCAGAGACCATCGTGGTTGCGCCGAATGAAGCGAACGGCTTCGAGCCGGATCCGGCAGCTCTCAAGGCAGCGCTGGACCCGAAGGTGAAGATTGTTATCATCAATAACCCGAACAACCCGACCGGCGCCATCTATTCGAAGGAGACCATCCAGGCTATCGCTGACGTGCTGAAGGAAGCCGAGAAGGAATACGGACATCCAATCTACATCCTGTCCGACGAGCCGTACAGAGAACTCGTATACGTGGACAAGGAAGTTCCGTACATCCCGGATTTCTATGACAACACGCTGATTGCTTATTCCTGGTCGAAGTCCCTGTCCCTGCCGGGCGACAGAATCGGATACATTGCGATTCCGAAGGCATCGGATAATTCGGAAGAGTTCTTCGCCGCTGCTGTTGTTGCGAACCGCGTATGCGGAGATACCAATGCGCCATCCCTGATGCAGCTGGTTGTCGAGAGATGCATGGACGCGCAGGTTGATGTTCCTTATTATGATAAGAACGCGAAAGACCTGTACAAGATCGTAACCGATGCCGGATTCACCGCACTGGTTCCACAGGGCGCATTCTACCTCTGGATGAAGTCTCCGGTTGCGGATGAGACCGAGCTGGTTGCCGCAGCGAAGGAAGAGAGAATCCTGCTGGTACCGGGAAGCGCGTTCGCTTGCCCAGGCTATGTAAGACTTTCCTTCTGCATCTCCAACGAGACGATTCAGAGATCGGCAGAGTCCTTTGCGAAGCTCGGCAAGAAGTATTTCGCATAGGCCGTCAATGGATTGCACACGTTCGTACCACCGGACGCGAAATAGGGGGGCTTTCCTCCCAATGGATTCACGAATCATAACGTGATGATTTGAATTTAAGATGAACGGCGATATGTTCGCTGCAAAAATATTCGGAA
>CAVGMK010000085.1:0-5249 GCA_963630135.1 Oscillospiraceae bacterium | reverse complement strand
TTCATCCGGTGCCGCTATCGATGATGCATTGTCATCTGTTCTTCATCCGGAATAGATGAAGAAATCACGCTAAATATGTTACAATACATCCAGACGGGCGCCGCATAAGCAAGTGCAATGGATGCGCCATATAAATAAGGAGGTATGGAAAATGATATCCAAAGTGACAGATACAGTAATTTATGTAGGAGCGAACGATCATGACGTGGACCTGTTCGAGGGACAGTATATCGTGCCGAATGGCATGGCGTACAATTCTTATGTGATTAGAGACGATAGAACCATCGTCATCGACACCATTGACCGGAGCAAGACCGAGGAGTGGCTGTCGAATCTGGAGGAGGCGCTGGAGGGCAAGGCACCGGATTATCTTCTGGTGCAGCATATGGAGCCGGATCATTCCGCATCGATTCAGGCTTTCGTGGAGAAATATCCGGAGGCAACGGTCATCGGAAACAAGAAGACCTTCACCATGATTGGCCAGTTCTTCCCGGGACTGGAGCTTGGCAGCAAGCTGGAAGTGGCTGATGGTGACACGCTGGAGCTGGGGTCGCATACGCTGACCTTCGTGTTCGCACCGATGGTTCACTGGCCGGAAGTGATGATGACCTACGAATCGTCGGAGAAGATTCTGTTCTCCGCAGATGGCTTCGGCAAGTTCGGCGCGCTCGATGCGGAGGAAGACTGGGCGTGCGAGGCGAGAAGATATTACATCGGTATCGTGGGCAAATACGGCGCGCAGGTGCAGGCAGTCCTGAAGAAGGCGGCAGCACTGGATATTCAGACAATCTGCCCGCTCCATGGTCCGGTTCTGACGGAAAATCTCGGATATTACATGGATCTGTACGATAAATGGTCGAGTTACACGCCGGAAGACCGTGGCGCCGTTATCTGCTATACGTCGGTATATGGCAACACGAAGCAGGCGGCCCAGCTCCTGCAGAAGAAGCTCCTGGAGAAGGGCGTGGAGACCGTGGAAATCAGCGACCTTGCGCGCTGTGACATGGCCGAAGCCGTGGAGGATGCCTTCCGTTACGACACGCTGGTGCTCGCGACGACGACCTATAACGGCGACATGTTCCCGTTCATGAAGCATTTTATCGACCATCTGACCGAGCGGAACTTCCAGAAGCGCAACGTGGCCTTCATCCAGAACGGCACCTGGGGACCAACGGCGACGAAGATGATGCAGAAGAAGCTCGAGGGCAGCAAGGACATCCACTACTTCGAGAACAACGTGACCATCAAGTCGGCGCTGTCGGAGGATAGCCTGGCTCAGCTGGAAGCTCTGGCGGAGGAAATCGCGGCGCTGTACCGGTAGAAAGAAATGCTATAGAGAATTATCCGATGAAGCAAGACCGGTGCAGAGGTGAATCTGCATCGGTCTTGTGATGTTGGCATTAACGTAGCTGCTCCAGGAAGTGCCGAAGCTGTTTGCGGAGTCGGTATTCAGCGCGAGCCGAACTTATTTTTGCCGGCCAAAAATAAATTCTGATTGGCAGACTTTGCCCGGCTTGGTATAATAGACGCGTTGGGGCCGAAATCGCCCCGGCCATCTCCACCCATTCGCCACATAGGCGCCATGGGGATGACAAGCGGGAGCGGTACCATGGATGCGTTGGAATTTCCGTGAATTGAACCAGGCGGGTGAGGCGATGCGTGAATTTGAATCGCCGGGAACTATTCCATCCGAGCTTCCGTTCAGAGCTGAAGCAACTGTGGTTGCATACACGGAAAGAAATGCTATTCGGATATCCATCCGGAATTCCAATCAGAAAGGAACGCTATGGCAGGAAAAGTCGTATCTGTATATCTTCGCAAATACGCCGATGAAATTCTGGAATCGCCGGAATTCGTCTGCGCAATGAATCAGCGTCATCACCGGAGAAGCTCGGTCGGCATGCACACGATGCGCGTGACATCCGCCAGTATCTGGGCATGTTATCTTCTGAAGAAGATTCATATCGATACCGACTGCGAGTCGGTAGTCAAAGGCGCGCTGTGCCACGACCTGGGGATTCTCGGCCGGGAGGAGAAATACGAGAGCGACAAGGAATGCTACCGCGAACACCCGCTGGATTCGGTGCGCGTAGCGAAGCAGCTGGTGCCGGACCTGAGCGAGACCTCTGTGGAGATTATCCGGACGCACATGTGGCCGGTAACACCGGATGCGCCAACCTGCATGGAAGGCGTGATTGTATCGCTGGCGGACAAGGTCGTTGCGGTTCGCGATTATTTCAGCTTCGGCCAGAGCCGCTACATCGAGAGCGTGGAGTATTCCGCGCCGGCATTAGTAAGCTGGGCGGAGCAGACACCACTGCAGGAAGAGGAGCGGTATTCCGCGTAGCACATGCAAGCTATCAACGGAAACTGGTGATTCGGCATAACAAATATAGTATGAATGAAAACTGGCAGCCTTGTGACTGCCAGTTTTTTTATGTGCCAGAAGGCACCGGAATATATAGCAAATATGGATGGATTGTATGATTTCGGCGCAGAGCATGTAGTGAGTTTAATTGGTTGAAGATAGACAATTACCCGATGGAAGATGGGATTCATCCAAGATGGGCTCCAGTGTGGAGGAGCGGTGTGATTCTTCAGATGTTCTTAATTGATGGAAGAACGGCCAATACGCTGTGCTTTTCTTTGCTACGAAAATGAAATAAGGCAGCTCATCCCCAGTTTATATTTCAATTTCGCTAGTAAAAATGAAATAAGAAGACGAATTCCCAATGCTTATTTCATTTTTTCTTGACAAAATGAAATAAGAAGCACTATGATAATGCTGTATTTCATTATGACAGAAGAAGGGAGTGCAAGAGAAATGAACAATCGAGTCGGCCACCTGAGAACTAACCTATCTGGGGAGATGGCATATCAATCCTTTGTTCCGAGTCCGCTACCGCCAACACCTCCTATTGAAATGACAGACGAGCTGTTGGAACTTCTGGTTCACGCAAATTCCCAGCTTGCAGTTCTGGAAAGCATGGCAGTAAGGATTCCGAATGTGGATTTGTTTGTATCCATGTATGTCCGTAAGGAAGCGCTTCTATCCTCACAAATAGAAGGCACCCAGGCGACATTAGAGGATATTCTGGATCCGATGATGGATGCCAATGCAAACCGTGACGTTGCGGATGTCGTCAATTACATCAAAGCAACGGAATTTGCTATTCAGCGACTGAAGGAATTGCCTCTTTGCAACCGACTGATTAAGGAAACACATGCTGTTCTGATGGAAGGGGTACGAGGACAGGAGAAGAGTCCGGGAGAATTCCGCAATTCCCAGAATTGGATTGGAGGTCAGGGAAGTACTCTTCGAAATGCCCGGTATATTCCTCCGTCGCCGGAGGACATGAAAGAGGCCATGTATGAACTGGAAAGCTATATTCATACCGAGGACAACCTGAATAATCTCATTCGTGCCGCTCTGATTCATTATCAGTTCGAAACAATCCACCCATTTCTGGATGGCAATGGCCGTGTGGGGCGACTGCTGATTACGCTATTTTTGATGGAAAAAAATGTCCTCACTACGCCTGCACTATATATCTCCTATTTCCTGAAGAGAAATCGGGTGGAATATTATGACCGCATGACCGAAGTGCGGAGCAAAGGGGATTATGAGCAGTGGGTGAAATTCTTTCTCCGTGCACTCTTGGAATCTGCGGAAGATGCAGTGGCAACCATTGATAAGTTGATTGCATTACATGATAAAAATACACTTCTCATTTCCCGGCTTGGCCGACTGGAGCGAAGTACTCGACTTGTATTTGATTACCTGGAGAAAAATCCCATCATAGAGATTCGAAAGACGGCAGATGCGCTTGGAATCACATACAATACAACATCTGGCGCGGTAAATCGTCTTACGAACCTGGGGATTCTGGTGCAGACGACACAAGCTGGCAGGAATCGGACCTTTGCTTATGAGGATTATCTTGCGGTTCTTCGCAGTGGGACAGTATAAATATGAATATCTAATGCAACTCCCCCTATTCTTTATACGGCGAAAGTTCGTTGCAAAAAGTGTGCGCATACCGCAAAAGTTCGTTGTAAAAAATGTGGTGATACAGCAAAAGTTCGTTGCATTCAGAAAAGAATTCTGGAGGCCTACGAGCAGGATTTTTCCAAGCATGCGCCGAACGAAATTGTCCCAAGAATTCGCATGCTATGGAACAGCGACGAACTTCTCCACCGTCGTGCCGCCGTTAAGGTGTCTCCGCGTCAGCAGATAACGCCCATCCGGGCACACCATCACCCCACCAGCGCCCTGGTATCCCGCTTCATCGCTGCCGCCGCGTAGATGGCCACCAGCAGTTCCGTAATTGGCATGGTGAACCAGATGGCGCTTGGACCGGCGAGGACCGGGAGCACAAGAATCAGCGCACCGCTGATGATGAGTCCCCGGGAGACGGAGACGATGAAAGCTGCTTTTGGCCGCATAATCGCCTGGAAATAATACGTCGAGAAGATATTGAACGGCAGCAGCAGGAACGAGATGGCGTAGGCGCGGATGATGGCCGGCGCCATCGCCAGAATTTCGGCGGTCGGGTTCATGAAGATTCGCGTGTACAGGTTCGGGACGGCCAGGCTGAGGGCGGTCCAGAATACGCCGAAGAACGCGCAGGTGCCGAGCGCGAGGTGCAGCGTCTCGCGGATGCGGGCGGTCTTGCCGGCGCCGAAGTTCGTGGAGATAATCGGCTGCGCGGCCTGTCCCACGCTGTAGGCGCAGCATTGCACGAACGTGCTCACGTTGATAATCGGGCCGTAGATGGACAGGGCGTTGCCGCCCAGGTACTTCATAATCTGGCGGTTGAAGAGCACGGTCAGGATACCCATCGCTACGTCGATGAAGAACGTGGAGAAACCGGTGATGCTGATGTTCTTGAGGCGTTCCGCCAGGCGGTGCGGGCGCACGAGGCGAAGCGTGTTCCGCTTGCTGACGAAATGCGTCATCATCACGATGAACGAGATGGCGGAGCCGATGGCCGTCGCGAGGCCCGCGCCGAAAATGCCCCAGTCGCAGGTGAAAACGAAGAAATAGTCGCCGAAAATATTGAAGATGCCGCCGGACAGCACACCGGCCATGGCAAGACCCGGGTTGCTGTCATTCCGCAGGAAGGCGGCGAGCATCTGGTTGTAAAGAAAGAGCGGGAAGACCCATTTGACCGGCACCATGTACGTCCGGGCCAGCTCCAGGAGCGATGCGTCTGCGCCGAAGAAGATCAGAATCGGCTCCTCGAAGA
>CAVGMK010000084.1:0-6678 GCA_963630135.1 Oscillospiraceae bacterium | reverse complement strand
ATACGCTCGCCCAACTGCTCCTTGGACATCTCCATGCTGAATATAATGACCGACGCACCGGCAGCCGCCGCATTCCCCGCCACGTTCAGCGCGAAAGCGGTCTTTCCCATGCCTGGCCGGGCGGCCAGAATAATCAGGTCGGTCTTGTGCATGCCGCCCAGAATCTTGTCAAGATCCACGAATCCCGTGGTAATTCCCGGCAGCTGCCCTTCGTTCTTCTCCAGTTCCTGAATCCGCTTGATGTTCTCCACCAGCACCTCGTTGATGTCGGTGTAATTGCGCTTCTGGCTCTTGTGCGCAATCTCGAAGATCCGCTGCTCCGCCTGATCCAGAATGATATCCGCAGACTGCTGTCCGTCGTAGGCCTGCGCCCGCATCTCATCGGCTTCCCGAATGAGCTGGCGCATGTTGGACTTCGCCAACACGGTCTCCGCATAATAGCGCGCGTTGGACGGCACAATCGCGTTATCCGCCAGACGGCTCAGGTACACCATGCCGCCCACGAATTCCGCGGTCTTCCGCGTCCGCAGGAGCGAGTTCGTCGTATTCAGATCGATATTCACATTCTTCCGGTACAGCTCCAGGAAAGCCCGATAGATTTCCTGATGCTCCCGGAGGTAGAAGTCCTCTGCCCGGAGCCGGTCCGTCACGTCGATGACGGCATCCTCCGACAGCAACATGGACCCCAGCACCGCCTTCTCCGCCTCAATATCCTGCGGCGGTTCGAGACTGGTGATTTTCTCATTCTCTTCTGCCATATCTGTCTTGTAGGATAATCGGAAGACCGATTATCCTACATCCTTTCTTGAATCAGGTATATTACTCCTCGGCAATAACGACTTTCATGGTCGCAGACACTTCCGGGAAGAGCTTAATCTCTACCTCGTGCTCGCCCACTTCCTTAATCGGCTTCGCGAGGACAATTTTCTTCTTGTCCACCTTGTTGCCGAGCTGCTCTTTGATGGCGCCGGCGATATCCATCGATGTGATGGAACCGAACAGCTTGCCGTTGTCACCCACCTTCGTGCGGATGGTAATCTTGCTCTCCGACAGCTTCTTTGCCATAGCCTCTGCAGCCGCCTTTTCCTCCGCATTCTTCTTCTCAACGAATGCCTTCTGCTTCGCCGCACTCTTCACATTCTGGTTGGTTGCCGGAACCGCGAGCCCTGCCGGAATCAGACGGTTGTTGGCAAAGCCGTCACTTACCTTGACAATATCGCCTGCTTTACCGGTACCCTTTACGTTCTGTTTCAGAATGACTAACATATCTCTATTCCTCCTCTTTCTCTTCATCCCCTGTGAATTCAGGTAAAATTTCTTTCAACATTTCAATGACTTCTTCCGGCGTCTCATCCACTTGAGCACCCGCCGAAGTGTGGTGTCCACCACCGCCAAAACGCTCCATCAGCATCTGCACATTCACCTCGCCCAGCGACCGGGCGCTGATGACGGTCTTATTCAGATCGTTCTTGCCCAGCGCGATGACAGCGCGAACGCCCTTCACGCAGAGCAGTTCATCTGCCACCTGAGCGTTGATAATCTGGGCTTCCGTGGAATATCCTTCCGATACGGCAATCACCACGCCGTTATCCAGGTATTCCGCATTCGCAATGGCATCCGCTTTGGCCTGGAAGGTGATGGCCTCGCTCTGGAAGAACCGCTTCACCTCCGTGGTATCTGCACCGGCACGTCGCAGCCAGGCCGCTGCTTCAAATGTCCTTACGCCGGTCTTGCTGGAGAAGCTGTTGGTATCCACCGTGATGCCGGCCATCAGCGTCTCCGCCTCGAACTTGTTAATCAGGCGTTTCGATGCCGTATACTGGATGATTTCCGTCATCAACTCACTGGCTGACGACGCATACGATTCAATGTATGCCAGCGTCGGGTTGCTGATGGAATCCTCCGACAGCCGGTGGTGATCCACAATGACAGTGCGGAGATTCATCTCCAGGAAATCCGGGCATTCCACCATATTCGGGCGGTTCACATCCACGACGATCAGCAGTGTCTTCTCGTCAATCAGGGATCTCGCCTTATCGCTGGTGATGATGTTGTAATTCTCCGTGTCTACCGCCTGCTGATACACCGTCTGAAGCGCCTCATTGTAGTTATCAATGACAATGTACGCATCTTTGTCGTAGTACCGGCACACCTTATAAGCGCCGATGGCGGACCCGAAGCAGTCCATATCCGGCCAGCGATGCCCCATGATAACCACCTTGGAGCTCTCCAGTATGAGCTGTTTCATGGCATGCGAGATTATTCTCGACTTGCCCTTGTTGTTCTTCTCGAAGGATTGTAGCTTCCCGCCGTAATAGTGCGTGCGATCTTCGTTCTTCACCACCGCCTGATCCCCGCCGCGGCCAAGCGCCAGCTCCAGCGCGGCCTCTGCCAGTTCTTTGGTCTCTTTTAACGACCTCACACCCATCGCCATGCCAATGCTGAGGCTGACAGGGAAATCCACCTTCGTATCGATATTCCTTACTTCGTCCAGGACGCTGAACCGGCTCTCGATAATCCGGTCTGCATCCCTTCTGTAGACCGTCATCAGGTAGCAGTCCTCATCGATACTCTCGATGGACGCGTCATATTGCGATGCCCACTTTCGAACGATTCGGTCCACCGCCGTCGGCACGGCCAGACGGCTATCCTCCGTGGTGCTCGACATCATCTCATCATAGTTGTCGATACTGATGTAGAGGATGCAGATTTGCTCTTGCTTGCGCTCCCGCCGCAGGGAATCCCGCTCGGTCACGTTGATGAAATAGACGAGGATATCCTCATCCATCTTCGGATTACTGTTCGTTCGCAGCACGAAAAACTGGGAATTTCTCTCAATCTCAATCTCCGAATCCTCTTCGTCCTCGGCACTCTGAATGAGGTCCTTCCGCTTGACGCCGGTCAGCGCGAAGAAATTCGATTCCGTAATTCCCTCGTAGGCGAAGACGTCCTTCATCAGCCGATTCGCCGCCTTAATGCACCCTTCCGGATCGACAAAGCAGGCAGGAAGCGGAATATCGCACAGATATCGCTTTGCGCTCTCGTTATCCATAATACTATTCATGATAATCTCGCAGTCTTTTCCTTAATTTCTCTATTTATCCGGTACCGATTTGTCCGGCACCGATTTGTCCGATTCCCCGGTTGCCGGGTATCTGGTTATCCGGTGCCTATCTGCCGGATAGCTGGATAGCCTGGTTTCCGGATGTCTGGCTATCCGGCTTTCTGAATTCTCCGGTTTCCGGATTTCCATTTCTCTTGAAATATGGTTCTTTCTCGCCAAAAGTAAATTTCGTCGTTCCCGGTACCCCTACTTTGCTACACTTCTAAGCATGTCAATCAGCCGATTCAATTCTTCCTTGCTGTAATATTCCAGCTCAATCTTGCCGCTCTTCTTACCCTGGACAATGGAAACCTTCGTACCCATCAGGCTTCGGAGGTCGTTCTCCACCGCCTGTATTTCGGCAGACTTGGTTTTCTTCTTCTTTGCCGGCGGAAGCTTGTCTCCATTCTTGAGATTCTTGGCAATCTCCTCCACCGCGCGCACGGACAGGCCTTCGTTCTCAATCCGGTCCGCAACCATGAGCTGCTTCTTCTTATCCTCGATGGCGAGAAGTGTTCTGCCATGTGCTGCGGAAATCTTGTTGTCGCTCATCTTCTTCTGGATTTCCTCCGGAAGTTTGAGGAGTCGGACGGAGTTGGCAATATAAGCTCTGCTTTTACCCAAGGAATTGGAGACCTGCTCCTGGGTGAAACCGTATTTGTAGATCATCTGCTGCAGGCCCGTGGCTTCTTCAATCGGGTCAAGGTCCTCGCGCTGCATGTTCTCGATGATGGCTACGATGAGGTTCTGCTTCTCATCGAACTCGCGGATAATGCACGGAACGGCCGTAAGTCCGGCAATCCTCGATGCACGCCAGCGGCGCTCGCCGGCAACCAGCTCATAGCCGTGTTCCCTCTTCTGCACCACCAGTGGCTGAATCACGCCGTTCTCCTGAATGGAATGGGCCAGATCCTCCAGCCGACCTGGATTGAAGTGCTTCCGCGGCTGATCCGGGTTCGGTGTGATGTCGTTGATGTCGATGTAGTGAATTCTATCCGATTCACTGATTTCCTCGCCGTTCACAGTGACTTCCGGATTCTGATCCTCCCCTGCCACAACCGGCGCTGCATCGGCAAAGAGAGCATCCAGACCTTTGCCCAAGCCTCTTTTCTTCGGTGCCATATTCTATCTCCCTTCTCTCTGTACGAACTCTTCTGCCAATTTCTTATATGCCTTTGCACCCTTCGAAGACGGGTCGTAGTCCAGAATGGACAATCCGTAACTCGGCGCTTCCGCCAGGCGGACATTCTTCGGGATGACGGTGCGGAACACCTTGTTGCCGAAGAAACGCTTCACTTCCTGCACCACCTGAAGGCTCAGGTTGGTTCTGCTGTCGAACATGCTGAGGATGACACCGGTTACCTGAAGATTCTTGTTCATCTCGCGGCGAACGAGTTCGACCGTCTTCATCAGCTGGCTCACACCCTCCAGCGCATAGAATTCGCACTGAATCGGAATGAGAACGCCGTCCGCGGCAACCAGTGCGTTCACTGCCAGGAGTCCCAGTGATGGCGGGCAGTCGATGAAGATGTAATCGTATTCGTCCTTCACCTGCTTCAATGCCGTCCGCAACACGATTTCCCGGCCAAAAATCTGGATTAACTCGACCTCCGCGCCCGACAAGTCGACGCTGGCTGGGATGATATCCAGATTCTCCGTCTCTGTATGATAGATGGCATCATGGACATCGTAATCCTCCGAGGTGATGACCTCGTAGAGCGTATCTCCCAATTCGCGTTTGACCAGACCTAATCCGCTGGTCGTGTTCCCCTGTGGGTCGATGTCCACCAGAAGAATGTGATTGCCCATCTTCGCCAGGCTGACACCCAGATTGATGTCGGTGGTTGTCTTTCCGACTCCGCCCTTCTGATTAAAGATTGCGTATGTTTTTCCCATGAATTTTCCTTCCTTCTCCGATAAAATCACTCGTTCCATTATATATGAATCAGGTATTTTTTTCCACCGCTGAAACCTTCAAAACCTTATATATCACGCAATCTTCACGTTAATTGGCAATATTGTTTCACGTGAAACAATATCTTGTGTAGGCCGGGGAATATAGACACAAATCCCAACTTTTTAATCACTCTCAATAATAAATTTGGTTATTTTTGATTCACTTAAGACTCGATGTATCTGAAATTTCTGTACCAATTCATTAATTGTAAGCAGATCTTATTCTCTGACATTTCTTCATTCCTTTATCTGGCTAATCATACTTTTCATGTATTATTTGGGCAAAAAGGATATACTACTGCATAAAGGAGTTAACAGAATATCATGTTGCGTTTAAAAAAATACTTAAAGATGAAAATCTGATATCAACAACCTACGACCCAGAAGATTCCGGTATCTTAGGGAGCGTCTGTTTTAACATCTTTACACAGACTGTGGAAGATGGAGTAATATCTGATTATGAGAATAAAGAGTATCCGGATTATTATTTTCACGCTATAACAGCACTGAAAGAGATTGTAAATGAAGATACTATTCCAGACGAAAAATTGATAATACGGTATTAGAGTAGAGAGGGAATGTTTCACGTGAAACATTCCCTCTCTCTTTCTCATTTTCATAATAGTTTCAGTGCTTTACAGGGGTTCCTTTCGTGCCGTCCCGGCCTTGCGCGGGTATTTTGCCGGCGTATTTTTCACCTTGCGGATATACACCAGCACATGATTCTCCGCCGAATCATCCTGAAGGTCCACCGTCTCCATTCGGTCCACTTTGCCACCGAGAAGTTCAATAGCCTTCTTGGCCTCTTCCATTTCTTCTTCGACTTTTCCGCCCTTATAGGCGATGAAGGTTCCACCCTTCTTCACCAGTGGAAGACACCACTCGGCCAGCACATTCATGGAAGCTACAGCCCGTGAAACACAGAGGTCATATTGTTCCCGATGTTCTTTACTCTTTCCCGCTTCCTCTGCGCGGAGATGAAAGGTCTCTACATTGGAGATACCAAGTTCCGCTGTGATATCGTCAATAATCCGAAGGCGTTTGCGGAGGGAATCAATCAGGTTATATTTACCCTTATCATCCACAATCGCAAGTGGCACCCCCGGAAATCCAGCACCGGTTCCTACATCCGCAATTGTTTTGGCGTTCTTCCATTCCGGAGAATCAATGCAGGAAAGCGAATCCAGAAGATGCTTGATGATGAACTCCTCCGGGTCGGTGACAGCGGTGAGATTCACGAATTCATTCATTCGAAGAATCTCATCCATGTAGTGAATCATCTTCTCCGCTTTCTCTTCGGAGCAGCGTTCCGTCAGCATTTCATAGGCTCTACTCATTCGCACTCTCCTTTCCGCTCTGGGATAACCGGGATTCCTTCTCCAGATAGATCAGGAGCACATTGATATCCGCCGGTGATACACCGGAGATGCGGCTGGCCTGACCCAGGTTGATGGGGCGAATCTGGGCTAGCTTCTGGCGCGCTTCGATTCGGAGTCCACCGATGCTGGCATAATCGATATCATCCCGAAGTCTCTTCGACTCGAGCTTCTTCATCTTCTCCACCTGGGCAATCTGCTTCTGGATGTATCCATCGTATTTGATGCGAACCTCAATTTCAT
>CAVGMK010000083.1:0-8428 GCA_963630135.1 Oscillospiraceae bacterium | reverse complement strand
TCTTGCCGGAGCCGATGCCACCGGTTACCACAATTCGAAGCATAACTTACGATTCCCCCTTTCTTTCATTCACTCTTTTTCATTCATTCATTCTTTCACCATAGCTTTCCACCGAGTCGTGATATGCCGGAACGATTGTCCAGCTGTCATTCGCACGACACGTCTCTGCCCGTGGAAAACTTGGCTAATAGAATGCACGCATTCCCTGATTGCGATAATAACTGTTATTGTAACGGCTATCCGGCGCATGCAACAACGAATGCGGACGGTGCATCCATTCATTATGTGTACTCATGCTTCTGCGCCATTTACTTCAGCTCGAACCATGTCGCGCCGCAGTGCATGTCGCACTCCAGTGGAACGGAGATGGCGACCGCGCCTTCCATATTGCGGCGAAGCAGCTCCTTCACATCCTCCAGTTCCTCCGGCACCGCCTCGACGATAAGCTCGTCGTGAATCTGGAGCACCAGCCGGGACTTCATGTGACGTTCCTCAAGCTCGGTGTAGACCTTGTTCATCGCAATCTTGATGATGTCAGCGGCGCTCCCCTGAATCGGGCTGTTCATCGCCAGCCGGCTGGCCAGCTGCTGGTCCATGTACCGCCGGGATTTGAATTCCGGAATCGGACGGATGCGCCCGAACATCGTGGTCACCTGTCCATCGGCCTTGCCGGACGCCACCTGCGCGTCCAAATATTCTTTTACCGCTTGATGCTTCCGGAAATAATCGTCGATGTATTTCTGGGCGTCCGTCCGCGCGATGCCCAGGTTATCGCTGAGCCCGAAGCCGCTCATGCCATATATGACGCCAAAATTCACGGCTTTCGCCCGCGAGCGGTCCAGCGGCGTGACCGACTCCATCGGAATCTCGAAGACGCGCGACGCCGTCATCGTGTGAATGTCCACGCCCGTGCGGAACGCCTCGAGCATCGCCGGGTCCTGGCTCAGCGCCGCCATGAGTCGAAGCTCAATCTGCGAATAATCCGCACCCACGAACACGTTGCCTTCCTCCGAGACCACGAAGGCCTTCCGGAGATTCCGTCCATACTCGTCGCGAATCGGGATGTTCTGCAGGTTCGGCTCTGTGCAGCTCAGCCGGCCGGTTGCCGCTACCGTCTGGTTAAAATGAGGATGAATCTTGCCATCATCCCCGATGAGGCCCAGCAGCCCGTCCACATAGGTGCTCTTCAGCTTCGTCGCCTTCCGGTATTGGAGAATCGTCTGCACAATCGGATAATCGTCCACCAGCTTCTCCAGCACATCGACTGCCGTCGAATATTTATTCTTTCCCTTAGTGCGCTTCGGATACGGAATCTGCATCGTCTCGAAGAGCACCTCGCCCAGCTGCTTCGGCGAATTGAGGTTGAATGTCATTCCCGCCTGTTCGTAGACGGAAGATTCCAGCACCTGGATTCTGACGGCGAGCTCTCCGCCGACCCGCTTCAGCTCCGCGCGGTCCACCCGCATCCCGGCTGCCTCCATGGCCGCCAGCGTCCGGACAAGCGGCATCTCGCACTCCGTGAAGAGCTCCGCCATGTGCTGCTCCTCCAGCGAGTCCCGCTGCCAATCCGCGATGTACGCCATCGCCACCAGGCGCTTCCTCGCATCGGTCACGTCCAGCGTGTCGTTCATGTACCGAAGGTACATGCTTTCCACATTGTATTTGCTCCGGTTCGGGTCCAGCAGATATTCCGCAATCTCCACGTCATGCAGTAGCGTGAAATCCGTTACGCCATATTGCAATAGCGTGTACGCAATCTGCTTGAGATCGAACCCGACCAGCTTCGGCTTTCTCTGAAGTAGTCCCTCGATGCGAATCCGGAAGTCCAGTGGGGTCAAAAATAAGTTCGTATATGCCTTCGTGTCCGGCCGATAGAGGCGAAGTTCGCCTACCGCCGGAAGTCCCGAATGGTTGTTATCCGTGTCCAGCTCTACAATCAGCGTCTGGTCTTCCGGCAGCTGCTGAAGGAATGCATCTGGCTCTTCCTCACGCAGGCCATCCAGTAGATCCACGGTCTGTGCCACCTCCGCTACGGATTCGAAGGACGTCCGGTTCTCCAGATCTTTGAGGAAGCGGCTGAATTCCAGCTTCTTATAGAGCTCCGTCAGCGCTTCGTAGTTCGGCTCCGTGTATTTCAGCTCGGTGACCTTCACCGGTAGCTCGACGTCCCGCTTGATGGTCGCCAGCCACTTCGACATCGCCGCATCGTCCTTGTGCGCGCGAACGTTCTCGCCCAGCTTCCCTTTAATCTCGTCAGCATGGGCGATTACTTCTTCGACGCTGCCGTATTCCTTGAGAAGGGCGATTCCCTTCTTCTCTCCGACACCCGGAATCCCCGGAATGTTATCGGACTTATCGCCCATAAGTCCCTTCAAGTCGATGAACTGACTCGGCGTCAGATCATAGCGCTCCTTCATCGCCGCTACATCATACCGGTCGAATTCCGTCATACCCTTCCGGTTAATGACCACGATGGTATGCTCATCCACCAGCTGCAATTCGTCCTTATCTCCGGTGATGACGATGGATTCCAGGCCCTCGGCGGCCGCCTCCTTCGTCAGCGTCCCAATGATGTCGTCCGCCTCGATGCTCTCCTTCTCCAGCACCGCGATGTTCATGGCACGAAGCACCTCCTGCATCAGCGGCACCTGGGACAAGAGTTCTACCGGCGTCTTCAGCCGCCCTGCCTTGTATTCCGGATACACCTCATGGCGGAAGGTCTTCCCCTTCATGTCGAACGCCACCGCAATGTAATCCGGCTGGTAGTCCGAGAGGATTTTCTTCAGCATGTTGATGAAAGCAAAAACGCCCTGCGTGTAGATTCCGTCCTTGGTAACCATCTCACGCATGGCGAAGAAAGCCCGAAACAGCAGGCTGTTTCCATCGATTGCAACGAATCGTTTCATTCCGTTAATCTCCTATCCAAATTATCGAATCCCGGCGATACGAGAATATCGCCGGGACAAATGTCTGCCTTTATTTATTGAAGAACTGGCAAGCCGCCGGAAATCCGTATGCCGGCTTCGCCGAAATCACGCCATCGATGATGCTGAACTGCATGATGTCCGTCGCCAGCGCCGCAAAGGCATCGAAGTTCACTTCCTTCTCACCGGTCGTCATGACGAAGATTGTATCGCCATCCAGCGTGCTATGTACCGGCTTAATCGCCCGGGCGAAGCCATCATGCAGGATGGACGCCAGCTTGTTGCATTGTGCCTTCGTCAGCTTCGCGTTGGTAATCAGGCAGGAAATGGTGGTATTGAACGTGATGTCATATCCCATATCGTCGTCTTCGTGGTCTGCCGATGCATCAGGAACTTGTTTCTCTTCCGAATCGTAGAGATTTGCAGGTTCGGAATCATCCTTTGCATAGAAAGACGACTTGATTTCAGCAGCTGCTTCCTCGGAAACGTTCTCCGGATGATATTTCTTTTTGAACACGGTCTCCGTACGGATGGCCTTATGATCCATAATTCCCGGTGTAATCGAGTTCTTGAGCGGGCGGATGGTTCCTTCGATTCGGGTCCGGTCTGCGCTCAGAAGGCCGGCAATCAGGTTGTTGTTCCCGTCGTAGACGTCCGCAAATGCGTTGACTGCCGTAATTGCGCCGACCTGAATGTTGCCATCCGAGCAGGCAAAGGTTCCCAGGCCGCTCTTCATGGCGCGATTCATGCCGTAGAACTTGCCCACGGTCGCACCGGTTCCGGCGCCGTAGTTGCCATGGACAATCGGAGCCATGCTGAATGCCTCGCGCACCGCGCGAACGCCCATGCTGCGATCCGGACGCACATCTGATTGTCCCACGCCAAGGTCGAACAGCGATGCCTGACACACAATCGGAATAACATTGCCGGAAAGGCGGAAGCCTATATTCCGGTCCTCCAGCTCCCGCATGACGCCGGAGCCCGCCTCCAGTCCGAACGCGCTACCGCCGCTTAGAACGACCGCATGAATCTTCTGGATGGAATTCTCCGAACGGAGAAGATCCGTCTCCCGGGTCGCCGGGCCGCCGCCCCGTACATCGACGCCGGCGGTCGCCCCATCTTCCGCTACGATGACGGTGCATCCTGTTCCCGCTTCCTGGTTATCTGCGTTGCCTAGCCGAAATCCCTTTATATCGTTGATGTCAATTTTCGCAAACATAACGACTCCTTCATTTTAACCTGCCCTGTAAGTGATATGATTTATTATAACCAAAAATAGAGAAAGTCTCCACCGTTAATTTTCCCGAAGTAAAACTATCCCTATATTCCGCCCATGAAAAAAGCCTACCTGCAAAGAGATAGGCCAAATCCGGAGTACCGTCAGAACCTGAAATTGACGCCCTATCTTGTCGATAAGGTGGGTACTTCCCGTCATCGCTTCTGAAGTCCCCTGGCTTGTCAGGGGCAGGTCATCCGTTTCCGAACAAAGAATCCCGGTTCAGTTGTGTAGGTTCAATTTACATGAACCAACGCATACTCCAGAAAATTTTCAATTGTATCCGGTATATCCGGTGAATCTATCGAACCATCGTGTATAGCGGATAGCCATTTGCCTCATTGTATCCGAGTCTCCAATGGAGACAACAAGTGAACTCGTCCGAATTCCTGAATCAATGAAAGCCCTACGCAATTCAGAAGATTACTCCTCGTCCAATTCGCAGTTGTAATGCACCTTCTGCACGTCGTCGTTATCTTCCAGCGAGTTGATGAGCTTGTTCAGCGACTTCATCGCACTCGGATCCACGTTGGCTTCCATGGAAGGAATGTATTCCACGTCAGAATCCGCCACCTCGTAGCCGGCATTCTGGATAGCTTCCAGAACTGCATGAAAATCCGAAGGTTCCGTACGGATTTCGAAGCTGTCCTCATTGACAATCATGTCCTCTGCACCGGCTTCCAGTGCTTCCATCATGACCTCGTCTTCATCCATTCCATCCTTCTTCTCGATGTAGATGGAACCCTTGCGCGCGAACATGTAAGAAACGCATCCCGGCGTTCCCAGGTTGCCACCGTTCTTATCGAAGACGGAACGAACGAAAGCTGCCGTCCGGTTCTTGTTATCCGTCAGCGCCTCGACGATAATCGCTACGCCCGAAGGACCATATCCCTCGAAAGTCAGTTCTTCATAAGACTCGCCTTCCAGCTCGCCGGTACCCTTCTTAATCGCACGATTAATGTTGTCGTTCGGCATACCGATGGCCTTCGCCTTGTCAATCGCAACACGTAGGGAGGAATTGAATTCCGGATCGCCGCCCTCCTTTGCTGCTACAATAATCTGTCTGGTGTATTTCGTGAACATTGCCGCTCTGCGAGCGTCCTGAGCTGACTTTCTGCCAGCGATTGTACCATGTCTACCCAATGGTGGACCTCCTATCTTCCTTAATTTTTCCGTACCGATTATACACCAATCCCCCGTCCATTACAACAACGGTGGATGGCTGTATCTCATTTCTTTCCATTACCCGGCCAAAAACAAACTTCTTCCCGCGAAGACATCCGGCTTCCGCAGACGCATCCGTCTTGCGGATTCGCCGTCATCTGTGTGCCGCGGCCTTCAAGCATTTTGCACTTTATTCCTTTGCCAGGTTCTTGAACGACGTCATCTATGTGCCGCCGGACTCCTAACTGGCTTCCGAGGCATTCTTTGCTTCTTCCTTCGCCGTTTCCTTCTCCAGATTCTTGAACGCCGTCGCCATCATCATCTTGATTCGGTTGAGCTGGTTGACGTCGCTGGCACCCGGATCGTAGTCGATGGCCACGATGTTCGCATCCTTATCGTAATTTCGAAGGGCCTTAATCATTCCCTTGCCCACGACGTGGTTCGGCAAGCACGCGAACGGCTGCAGACACAGGATATTTTTGACCCCGGAATTGATCAGATCCACCATCTCGCCGGTCAGCAGCCAGCCTTCGCCGCACTGGTTACCGACAGAAAGGATCTTCTCTGCATTCTCGGCGGTCTCCTGGATGTAATCGTCCGCGCGGAACCGCTCGCTCTTCCGGCAGGCTTTCCGGACGTTGTCGCGATAGAACTCAATGGCCTTCAGGAGCATCCGGTTGGTCATCATTTCCTTGCGCGTGCCGGAGAGGTTATCGTAATTGAATATCTTATTCACGAACGTGTACTCGAAGAAGTCAATCATGCTCGGAACAACGGCTTCGCCGCCTTCCTTCTCAATCAGCTCCACCAGGTTGTTGTTGGCGTTCGGATGGTATTTGACCAGAATCTCGCCCACGATGCCGACGCGTGGTTTCTTCATATCTTCATGGATTGGCAGTGCATCGAATTCCTGCACAATCTGATTGACATTCCGCTTGAATTCGCCGAGCTTCAGATTCATGGTATTCTGAACAATCCGGTCGAACCAGGAATTCATCAGGGCTTCCGCACTGCCCGGCTCGATTTCATACGGTCTGGTGCGGTAGAGACACTTCATCATCAGGTCTCCGTAGGATACCGCGTAGACCAGCATGACCATCATCTTCGCCGAGAGCTTGAATCCCGGGTTGGCTTCCAATCCTACCATGTTGAATGAGATGACCGGAATCTGCTCCATGCCCAGGTCCTTGAGAGCCTTACGAAGCAGTGCCACGTAGTTGCTGGCGCGGCAGCCGCCACCTGTCTGGGACATGAATACGCCCACTTTGTCCAGGTCGTATTCTCCGGATTTCAGCGCCGAGATAATCTGGCCCAGCGTGACGATGGTCGGGTAGCAGGCGTCGTTGTTGATATAACGTAGACCTTCTTCCTCCGCATTCTTGGTCACCCTCGGAAGAAGTACGGCTTTGTAACCTTCTTTTTCCAGAATCGCTTCGAAGTACTGGAAGTGAATCGGGGACATTTGCGGAACCAGCAGGGTGTAACCCTCGTTCTTCATCTCTTTGGTGAAGAGCTTCCGTTGGTACGGCTTAGCGACCTTCTTGGTGTGGACGCCGGCCTTCTTGCGCTCGTCGAGCGCCGCCTTCAGCGAGCGGATTCGAATCTTGGCGGAGCCCAGGTTGGAACCCTCGTCAATCTTGAGTACCGTGTAGAGCTTGTTATTCTGGCCCAGGAGCTCGTCCACTTCATCGGTGGTAACGGCGTCAAGGCCGCATCCGAAGGAGTTGAGCTGCACCACATCCAGGTCGTCGCGCTGGCCGGCGAAAATAGCGGCTTTGTACAGTCTGGAGTGGTAGACCCACTGGTCAAGGATTCGAATCGGGCGCGGGAACTCGGCCATGCCGCTGACAGAGTCCTCCGTCAGGACGACCATGCCTTGCTGGTTGATGACGTTGTCAATGCCGTGGTTGACTTCCGGATCTAAGTGATACGGGCGGCCCGAGAGGACAATGCCCGGTACATCATGGGATTTCATGTAAGCCAGCGCCGCTACGCCCAGCTTCTGTACCTCCTTCTTGAAGGTGCTGTACGCCTCGCGGCCGGCATTCATCGCCTCAGTAATCTTTGCGGCGGAGAAATTCATCGTGAACAGGTGGTACTCCCGAGTATCATGCAGATCGTAGTCCTTCGCCACGTTCTCCACGCTGGCCGTGTCAATCTTCCGCTTGCCGGAGAAGAATTTCGTCATCTCCCGGATGAAGCGGCGGTCGCTGTCGTATGGCACGAACGGGTGGTAGAATTCCACGCCGTTCTCGCAGAAGTAATCGGCCATGTTCTTGTCGATGACTTCCGGATACGTCGCGACGATTGGACAGTTGTAATGGTTCGGTGCCGTAACATCTTCCTGATGTTCGTAGTTGATGCACGGGTAGAAGATCCGCTTCACGTCGTGCTCAACCAGCCACTTGATATGGCCATGAACCAGCTTCGCCGGATAGCATGCCGTATCGGAGGAAATTGTATCCATGCCATTCTCGTACATCTCCTTGCTGCTCGGCGGGCTCAGGATGACACGGAACCCGAGGTCCGTGAAGAAAGCATGCCAGAACGGGTAATCCTCGTACATGTTGAGGACTCTCGGGATACCTATGACGCCATTCGGTGCCTGATCCGGTTCCAGGACCGGACGGTCGAACAGCAGCTGGAATTTGGACTGGTACAGGTTCGGCAAGTCATTCTTCTTCGAAGACATGCCCGCACCGCGTTCGCAGCGGTTACCGGTAATATAGCGGCTGCCATCCGCAAATTTCGAGATGGTCAGGATGCAATTGTTACCACATCCGCCACATCTTCCGTTGCTCGTGGTGACGGAGAAGGAATCAATCTGATCCATCGTGAGAATCGTGGAATGGCTTCCCTCTTCATATTCGTCGCAGGCGATAATGGCAGCACCGTAAGCGCCCATCAGTCCGGCGATGTCGGAACGAACGACATTCTTGCCTAGAATCATCTCAATGCTGCGAAGAACGGCTTCGTTCATGAAGGTGCCGCCCTGTACAACGACCTTGTCACCGGTCTCCTTCGGATTCCGGAGCTTGATAACCTTGTACAGCGCGTTCTTGAT
>CAVGMK010000082.1:0-9422 GCA_963630135.1 Oscillospiraceae bacterium | reverse complement strand
CAAATGTCCCTATCCGTACCGATGCCGCTGGTTATTGAACTCGTTGTCCAGGCCCTCGATGCCGATGTGGTCCAGATGCTGCTCCTCTGCCAGCTTCCGAATGGCTTCCACGTCTTCCTCGTGGATTAAGAGTGAAATCCCGCAGCACACCGACAGCTCCCGCGGAGTCGGACTAATCTGGGCGTACATGCCGGCTGCTTTTACCGCACGGTACATGGCCAGCCCATCTGTGTGGGTGTTGAAAAGAATATAATAATGCTTCATGGTTTCATTCTAACATAAGCAGGCTACGTCCGCCAGAAGCGAACGCAGCCTGTCGTCATTTCATCAATTGATTCTATTCGCCAATGATTTCAAGACGGTCGCGACTAGCCAATTACCTCGCAGAATGCTTCGATTCTGGTCTTCAGCTGCTGAGCATCAGCATCAGTGTAGTCTGTCTCGATGCGCAGGCTCGGAATGTTCTCTGCCTTGAGTCTCTGCTCGAGGGTTGCGCCTTCGATGTCATAGGTCTGGCAGAACTTCAGGGTAACGTCGATAACGCCGTCTACGTCGTATTCCTTTGCCAGGCGAACAACGTCGTCGAAACGTCCGGTGTTCGGTGTGAAGCATGCGCAGTTGATGCCCATGTATCTCTCAGCAATCTTGTCGATCATCTCATCAACGGTCTCGCCGCTCTCGTCAACCTGGTTCTCGAAGTAACGTGTGCCGGTGCAGGTCTCTTCGCATACAACAGCAGCGCCGGAAGTCTCGATCAGGTTGTGCATCTTCCAGTTCGGAATAGCCATTGGTGTACCGGTTACCAGGATTCTCTTGGTGCCAGCCGGGAATACGCTTACGCCGTCCTTAACTCTCTGATCCAGCTCGTCGCAGAGGGTGTTAACCATCTGGGTGAATCTTTCCGGATCATCGTAGTAAGCAATCTGGGAGATGAGCAGGGTGTCGGTTCCGCTGATTGGAATGTTCTTCTCTTTTCTCAGATCATACAGTCTCTTGAGAGCTGCTCTCTTTGCGTTGATCTTCTTGATGTTCTCTGCCAGCTTCTCTGCGGTAACTTCGTTGCCGGTCTCCTTCTCCACGAGAGCCTTCAGCTCATGGATTTCGTCTGCCCACTTCTTGATATCCTTGTCTCTCTTCATCTGAGGGAGATCCATTACGTGCATCGGAACGTCCGTGCCCAGGATTTCGTAAGCCTTCTTCTTGCCGTCGCAAGTGGTCTCGCCGATGTATACGTCTGCCAGACGATAGAACGGGCAGGTCTTGTCGAAACGAGCACCCAGCATTGCCTTAATCAGCGGACATGTATTGGCAGGCAGATACTTCTCGCCGCCCGGTACCCAGAACTGGGAACCAGCGCACAGACCTGTTGCAATGCCGCCAGCAGCGAAAATCACTTCATCCGGAACATATGCGCAGAATGTACCGAACACCTTACCGCCGTTCTTTCTGAATTCAACCAGCTCAGCCGGACGAACTCCGTGAACCTCTGCCAGTACGAAATCGAAATAGTCCATCTTCTCCGGACGGTTCTGCTGCGAAAGGAATACGTCGCCGATTGCACCCGGAAGAACGTTGCACAGTACGTCATGGTTCTCTACATCCATTCCGAGATCTTTCCACATCTGATGATAATCTGCCATTTTAATCCTCCTTAAAACTTCGAGATTTCTGCTAAAAATAAATTTCTCTATCCTTAATACTCCAATTACGCATATAGTCTACCCCACCCTAGGTGGCAAAAACCAATAAAAAAGGAATAGTGTTAGTAAAATTTAACTATAGCTTTTCTCGATATGATATTTGTGAGATATAGATTTCCGGGAAATTTTACATTTCCGTCATTTCGGCACGAATCTCTATCACGTTATTAATATTTTTAATCAGTTATATGAATTAGTTTAGTTTTACAAAACTTTCTGTCGATGTTATATTAAATATGTTGAAAGGTTCTTCATTTTCGACAAATATTTTTAATATATATCCACTATCTGGCGCGTGCCATCTGCGAGGTACGTGCCTCCCCTAGCTATCAATACCTATTATCATACATTGTGCGGCGCATCTTTGCTCCGCGCACCTTTTTTTGCCGATTTTTTATAAGATATAAGCCCGTCTCAGCCAAGCCGAGACGGGCTCTATGTTCCATCGGAAGTCTTCGACGGATGATATTTGTTTTTGGCGGAAGGATTTCCGGCTTACGCACCCGATTGGACGTGCCGAATCCGGCGTGAACGGTCACGCGCCAGTGCCGTTCCTACGCTCTCGCCGCGTCGCATACTGCCTCGACGAAGGTTGGGTGCGGGTGGATGGTATCGCCCAGATCCTCGATAGTCAGGCCGTTGGCGATAGCCACGCACAGCTCGCCGACGATGTCGCTGGCGCGGCCGCACATAAGCTGTGCGCCCAGCAGCTTGTGATCCTCGCTATCGGCTACCAGCTTGATGAAGCCGCGGTCGAGCTCGGCGATGACGGTCTTGCCGTTGGCGGAGGTCGGCACCTTCTTCACGATGACATCGATGCCGGCTTCCTTCGCTTCGTCCTGCGTGAGGCCAACGGAAGCGATTTCCGGGGAAGTATAGATGCAGCCGGCCACGGTGTTCATGTCGATGGTCGGTTCCTTGCCGTTCATGACGCTGACAGCGTTGCGGCCCTCTGCCGTCGCGGTGTGTGCCAGCATGGTACCGCCGATAACGTCGCCGATGCCGTAGATGCTCGGAACAGCCGTGCGGTAGCATTCATCCACCTGAAGGAAGCCCTTCGCACCAATCAGCTTCTCCGCCAGCTCATCGCAGAAGACGCCCTTGCTGACCGGACGTCTGCCGGTGCAGACCAGGATGTGGTCCGCCTCAACGGATTTGACCTCGTCCTTCTCCTTGAAGAAGCAGACTAGGCGGCCACCATTCTTCTCAATCTTCTCGACCATCGCGCTCGTGTGAACGTCGATGCCGCGGTTCTTGAAGTTCATTTTGAGGCTGCGGCCCAGCTCTTTGTCCATGTTCGGGAGCAGTCTGTCCAGCGCTTCGACAACCGTTACATGGGTGCCAAGGTCACTGTAGATGGTAGCGAACTCAATACCAATAACGCCGCCGCCGATGATGACAAAGTCCTTCATAATCTCGCCCTTGAGTTCCAGCAGGGCAGTGCTGTCGAGCACGCCGTCCAGGTCAATGCCCGGAATCGGTGGAACTGCCGGCTCGGAGCCGGTGGCAATCAGGATGTTCTCCGCTGTAATCTCGGATGCTTCCTCTCCGGTTACCGTGACGGTGTGACCATCCATCACCTTGGCGGTTCCCTGAATGAAGTCGACTTTCTTCTTCTTGAGCATGAAATGGATGCCGTCTCTCAGCGTAGCGGACACTTCGCTCTTCCGGTCGATGATGCGGTTAAGATCGGCCTTCGCCCCGGTAACGGTAATGCCGATATTCTCCGACTTCGTCGCTTCGCGGTACGCGTCCGAAGAATGCATCATCGTCTTGGTTGGGATGCAGCCCCGGTTGAGGCAGGTACCGCCGACCAGATCCTTCTCGACCAGCGCCACCTTCATGCCGTAATCTGCGGCTTCGAAAGCCGCTTCGTAGCCTCCCGGGCCCGCCCCGATGACTACCAGGTCGTACTGAAATTCGCTCATTGTTAACCTCCTGCTTGTTTCTACTCCTGTATTTCTATCCTATATTTGTTTCATCTCATCTACTATTGAATTCTGTTTCCCGGCTACGCCATGATTGCCGGTCCATTCCGGGCCACCTCACGCAATTTCCTGCTTCCGCCGGCGTGAATCCGCTCGGCTCCGGGTCATCTCCGCCGAGGAGCCACTCCATCTGGAATCTGGTCCACCTTCTATCGATTTCTGTGCCGCCTACTCCATCTGTAGCACAATCTGTTCGATGACCTTCGCCGCAATGTCCCGGCCTTCCGGGGATTGGAATTCCTCCAGTCCGTCCGAATTGAGTCCATCTAACGCTGATTTCTTGTAAGCCACACCTCGAAGCAGGCATTCCAGCCGCGGGAACGCTTCCGTCTCCAGGGAATCGGAATAGATTCTCGCATCCTGAATCACGCCGCCATCCACGTGAAGCTGGATGTTCACGCTACCGAAGTCCAGCCGATTGTCGATCTCCACATCGAAGGGAATCTTGCGGCCGAACCGCCACTCATCCGATTGGTAACGCTGATACAGCTTCTGCAGTTCCGGATCCTGCTCGTCCGGAAGGGGCTTCTCCTCCGCAGGTTCGCCGCTCGCGTCGCGATACGCCGCTCCATACACTTCCTCGAAGGCCCGAATCAGCGCCTGCTGCATCTCCGGAATCGTCAGCCCCGGCCGGTACTCCGTCAGGTTCGTCACGCGGGATCGTACCGAATCCACGCCTTTGGACCGAAGCTTCGCGGCGGATACGTTCAGGTAGCGGGACAGCACATCCCGGTTCACATCCACCATGATGGTCCCGTGGTGGTAGCAGTACTTCCCCTGCTTGAAATAGGCATGTCCCGAGAACTTCTTCCCTTCGATGGTCAGATCGTTCCGGCCGTTCTTCTCCGCGTCGATGCCAAGTAACTGTACCGCCCGCAGAATGACCTCCGTCTGCCTTTCCACATCGTACAGATCTTTCTGGGCGATGAAGGTGAAATTCAGATTGCCGAGGTCGTGATACACTGCTCCACCGCCGGAAATTCGGCGGGCTAAGGTGCAGCCCTCTTCCCGCATGGTCTCCAGGCGGCATTCCTTCCAGGGATTCTGGTTCCGTCCGATGACCACCGTATTCGCATTCTGCCAGAGGTACAGCGTGACTTCATCCGGCGCGGCGCGGAAGGTGAGATACTCCTCGGTCGCCAGGTTCTTCGCCGGGTCGGTGCAGCTGGTCAGTATGTAATTTATTTTTACCATAATATCCTGTTCTGAAAAGAATGGCGCGAGCCGGGTGGCCCGCGCCTTCATACAGTGTCTCTATTCTGCGGTGTACTTGAGTACCGGATTTCTTGCCGCGCCGACTTCGTCCAGACGACGAACCGGTGTGGTTACCGGGCAAGCCATTACGCTCTCCGGGGACTCCATGATGGTCTTGTGGATAGCGATGAAGGCTTCGATTGCCTCGTCCAGCACTTCCTTCGCCTCGGTCTCGGTCGGCTCTACCATGAGGGCCTCGTCGACAATCAGCGGGAAGTACATCGTTGGCGGATGGATACCGTAGTCCAGAAGTGCCTTCGCAACGTCCAGTGCGGATACGTGGCATTCCTTATGGAACTTCTCCAGGCTCATAACGAACTCGTGCATGCAGGTCTGGTCGTAAGCCATTGGATAGTAATCCTTGAGCTTCTCCATGATGTAGTTCGCGTTGAGAACGGCGTTCTTCGCGAGTTCCGGCACGCCTTCCGAACCGATGGTCAGGATGTATGCCAGGGCCTTCATGCATACGAGGAAGTTGCCGTGGAATCCGGTGACATCGCCCATGCTGTGCTCTGCGCGAACGAACGTATCATTCTCGGAGTGGGTTCCCGGCATGAACTCTGCCAGGAGGGCCTTGCAGCCAACCGGACCAGCGCCCGGGCCGCCACCGCCGTGCGGGGTGGAGAATGTCTTGTGCAGGTTCATGTGGATGCAGTCGAATCCGATGTCTCCCGGGCGAACCAGGCCGATAACGGCGTTCAGGTTCGCGCCATCATAGTAGCACAGGCCGCCGGCTTCGTGTACCAGACGGGTGATTTCCATGATGTTGTCGTCGAAGATGCCGACGGTGTTCGGGTTGGTCAGCATCAGACCGGCGGTCTTCTCGTTCAGGTGCGCCTTCAGGTCCTCCAGGTCAATCTTGCCCTGGTCGTTGGACTTGATAACAACAACCTTGAAGCCGGCCATTGCCGCGCTGGCAGGGTTGGTGCCGTGTGCGGAATCCGGAATGATGATTTCCTTCCGCTCATGGTCTCCACGGGATTCGTGGTAAGCCTTGATCAGAAGAAGTCCGGTGAACTCGCCCTGTGCGCCGGCTGCCGGCTGCAGGGTGATGCGGTCCATGCCGGTGATTTCTTCCAGGTCATGCTCCAGCATTTCCATGGCTTTGCAAGCACCGTATACGGACCAATCCGGCTGAAGCGGATGAATCTTCGTGAAGCCCGGAAGAGAAGCAACCTTCTCGTTGATTCTCGGGTTGTGCTTCATGGTGCAGGAGCCCAGCGGATAGAATCCGTCGTTGACGCCGCGGGCTTCTTTCGCCAGCTGGGTGTAATGTCTGCCCAGCTCGTTCTCGGAGATTTCCGGAAGCTCTGCTTCCTTCTCGCGGAGAGCGACCTCCGGCAGCTTAATATCTACATCGCATTCCGGGAAAATGTCCTGGCCACGGCCCGGCACGCTTCTTTCAAAAATCAGTTTCATGCGCTGAACACCTCCTTTGCGATTTCAACTACATCATCCATGTCTTCCTTCGCATTCAGCTCGGTGCAGCACCACAGAATCTCGGTATCGCTGAGCTTCAGTCCGCCCAGGATGCCATTCTCTTCCAGTGCCTCCAGCAGCTTATCTGCGTCTGGGCATGTTGTAACGAATTCGTGGAAGAATTCTTTATCATAGACGCGCTTCATGCCGATTTCCTCGAAACGGTCTGCCAGATAGTGCGCCTTGGAGCTGCACAGCGTAGCGACCTGCTTCAGTCCCTTCGGGCCGATGGTTGCGAGGTAGATGGAAGCCTTCAGTGCGCAAAGAGCCTCGTTGGAGCAGATGTTGCTTGCGGCTTTCTCTCTCCGGATATGCTGCTCTCTGGCCTGCAGGGTCAGAACGAAACCTCTCTCGCCCTGGGAGTCCTTCGTCTCGCCGACGAGACGGCCGACCATCTTACGCATGTTCTTCTGTGTCGTTGCCAGGATGCCGAGGTAAGGACCACCGAATGCCAGTCCCAGTCCGAGCGGCTGACCCTCTGCAGCAACCACGTCTGCGCCGATAGCGCCCGGTGTCTTCAGTGCACCCAGTGCAATCGGGTTCGTGTACATTACCAGCTGTGCGCCGGCTGCGTGTACAATCTCTGCGATGGCATCCGCATCCTCTACTACGCCGTAGAAGTTCGGATACTGCATCAGGAAGCAAGCGGCTTTCGCATCCGCTTCCAGTGCTGCCTTCAGTGCATCCAGGTCGGTTGCGCCGTCCTTGGACGGGATGATTTCAACCTGTGCGTCTCTGCCGAAGGAATAGGTGTTGATAACGCTCAGCACGCGCTTGTCCACTGCGTCGGAAACGTAGATGGTGGAGTGCTTGCGGTCCTGTGTCATCGCGCAGCCTTCTGCAGCAGCCGATGCACCATCATACATGGATGCGTTCGCCAAGTCCATCTCGGTCAGCTGGCACATCATGGTCTGGTACTCGAAGATCGACTGCAGCACGCCCTGGCTGATTTCTGCCTGATATGGCGTGTACGCGGTCAGAAATTCCTCCTTGTTCGCAATAGCTTCTACTGTTGCCGGTACGTAGTGATTGTACGCACCTGCGCCTCTGAAGATCGAATCGAAGACAACGTTGTCATCTGCAAGCTCTTCCATAATGCGAGCAACTTCAATCTCAGACTTGCCCTTCGGCAGATTCAGTTCGCCCTTGAACTTTGCTGCCTCCGGAATGACTTTAAAGAGGTCGTCGAAATCGGCATATCCGATTTCATTCAGCATTTTCAGCTGTTCCTCTTTCGTATTCGGAATGTATGTTCCCATAATTACTATGCCTCTTCTTCCTCAACAAATGCATCGTAAGCTTCTTCATCCATCAGTTCTTCGGTCTCGGTGATGTTGCCGACACGTACGAACCAAGCATCATACGGATGCTCGTTGATAGATTCCGGAGCATCCAGCAGCTCTTCGTTAATCTCCAGAACAGTAGCGGATACCGGGGACAGAACGTCCTCTACCGCCTTAACGGACTCGATGTCGCCCAGCGCTTCACCCATGGTCAGCTCATCGTCTACCTCCGGCAGGTTAACGAATACCAGGTCGCCCATGCTGCTCTGTGCGTAATCGGTAATGCCGATGTAAGCTTCATCGCCTTCGTAACGAATCCATTCGTGAGATTTCGAGTATTTCATAGCCATTGTAGTTCTCCTTTGTGTTTCTTGTAAAAGTAAATTATTATCATCACCGGGTATTCCGATGAGGAAATGACGTATCAGCTGCCCCAGCAGCTCTGTTCGGCTCCTTGCCATCTTCCTTGCAAGCCCTTCTGTATGCCTGCCGGATTATTTCTCTCTCTTGTAGAAAGTCGGGTTGACCATCTCGCAGTCAATCATTCTTCCGCGAACTTCTACCTGGCAGGCCGCCCCGAGTTCTCTCTTAGCCGATTCCACGATAGCCATCGCATAGGATCCGCCCAGATAAGGGAGGTACGTTCCGGATGTGGTCACGCCAATCTTCTCGCCGTCACGATATACATCGCAGTGCTCACGAAGGATTCCTCTGCCGGTTACCTTAATGCCCACGCGGCGACGCTTGAGCGGCGTGTCTGCAGCAATGGCTTCCTTGCCGATGAATTCCGGCTTGTCCAGCTTCACAGCGAAGCCCAGACCGGCAATCTTCGGAGAAGTCTCTTCGTCCATCTCGTGTCCGTAGAGCGGCATTCCGGCTTCCAGACGAAGGGTATCTCTTGCACCCAGTCCGCATGGAATCAGGTCATATTCCTTGCCCGCTTCAATCAGGAGTTCCCAGGTGTCCGCAGCTCTGTCTGCCGGCATGTAGATCTCGAAACCATCCTCACCGGTATATCCGGTGCGGGAAATCATGCACGGGATGTCCTGAATATTCGTATCGAATACGCAAGTGTAATATCCTGCCGGGATAGCTTCCGGTGCAGCGACCTTCGAAAGAATCGCTTCCGCATTCGGACCCTGCAGTGCAACCTGTCCCCACTGATCGCCGACGTTCGTTACCTCTACGCCGTCCATCTTGTGGTCTACCAGCCACTGATAGTCCTTGTCCTGATTTGCTGCGTTCACAACCAGAAAATAGTCATTATCCGCCTTCTTGTACACAATCAGGTCATCTACCGTGCCGCCGTGCTCGTTGCACATTGCGCTGTAGCGAGCCTCGTTGTCCTGAAGACTGGTATAGTCGTTGGTCAGAACATGATTCAGGAACGCCAGCGAATTCTCGCCCTGCACGAGAATTTCGCCCATGTGGGATACGTCGAAGAGACCCGCTGCAGTTCTTACTGCCATGTGTTCCTTCTTGATTCCGGTCTCATACTGTACCGGAAGAAGGAAGCCGCCGAAGTTAACGATGCTTCCGCCGTACTTAACATGAGTGTCGTAAAGTGGTGTTTTCTTGCCTTCCAAATTTTCCAATTTTGTACCTCCATTCGTACATAATTCTACGCATCTATCCTAGCATTAAACCAATCTTGCGTCAATATGGCGGGAATCCCACAAAGGAAAAGTTATTTTTTTGTTCATTCAGAGAATCTTTCC
>CAVGMK010000081.1:0-6167 GCA_963630135.1 Oscillospiraceae bacterium | reverse complement strand
CAGAGCCCGCACCGGCACCAGTGCCACCGGTCACACCGGAACCGGCGCCGCCCGCGTCTCCTGCACCGGAGAAGCCTCGTCCCAGCACATCCGCAATCTCCCGGAAGCTGATATCCGTGCTCCCGAGTTTCAGATTCAACAGAACAAGCAGGACAAGGAACACTCCCAGTCCTGCTATCGCTACTACGAATCTTGTTTTCCTCCGTCTGTCGTCTCTCGCCACGTCTCTTCCTTTCGTCCGGACTTCTGCTGGGTATCGGCTCAGCCACCTTCTCGGATCCTCACGGATTGCCTCTCAGCCTCTTGTTCGACCTTCGCGATATGCGCTCGACTTCGCGCAATCTTTCGCGGTCCAACGCTCTACCCCCGCTATTTCAGCTTCTTCAGCACCGTCAGCTTCTTATTTTCTCCGCCAAAAATAGCATTCATCTCCTCCATCACGTCCGCCAGCTGCGTACTGTTCTGGAAGAAACCGGCTCCCAGGCAGTAGACCTCACCGGATTTCACGGCTTTGAAATTCTTCAGGAGGGAAGATTTCTTCTGAAGATCCCGGATGCTGGAGACATCACCTTCAATCGTGCTGTTATAGATTAGCACATCGGCGTCCCGTGCAATGCGGTAGAAATCCTCCATCTGAATGGTAATCGTGGATTTCACCGAATCAGCGGATTCCGTCTTCGCCGCCAGATATTTACCGCCGGAGAGGTTAATCATTTTCGCCAGATAGTCGCTGGACGCCCGGACGGTCACGCCGCCGCTGGCATTGATGGCGAAGACCGCAACATTCTTTCGGTCCTTCTGGGCGATTTCATCTGCCGCATTCTCTACCTTCTGGATTCGCTTCGCCTGCTTCTTGAAGAAAGCATCCGCCTCAGACTTCTTGCCATACAGTGTGCCGTAGAGCTTCACCCACTCCAGCCGTCCAAGGGGCGTGGACTCGTAGCTCGAACGCTCCACCATCACCGGAATGTCGAGGTCTTCCAGCTTCTCTTTGACCGCCGGTGTGTGGTAGATCATGGTATTCTCAATCGCCAGGCTGCATCCGCCCTGCCGAAGCATCTCATAATCCGGCGCGCTATACTTGCCGGCGTACTGAATCGTCCCGGATTTGACCAACTTCGCAATCTGGGCAATCGACCAGTCACTGCTCTTCGTGCCCGTGTATCCCACCGCATCCAGCGCATCGATTCGGCGAATCGGATCCATCACCGAACTGGATACCACATAGGTATTGGTCAGTGGGAGCTGCAGTGGCGTGATATCCTTCGAGAGGGATTTCGGGACCGAGCCTCCTTCCGGAATCAGCAGGAATTGATCCTTCGCCCCGATGATAAGGAGCGTGTAGGTTTTCCCCTCCGCTTCGTAATAGTCGATGGTATACTCCTTCGCGGCGGTCAGCTTCTCCCGGGACCGGTAGGTCAGCCCCCGGATTTCCGGTGCCTCCTCGATATCCCCGCGCGCGGTGCTCTCGCTCGCGGAGTCGGAAGAAGCATTGCTACTCGAATTTGCTTTTGGCTCATTCGAATCGGATTCATCCGGACTGGAGACCGTAACCTGGTACTCAATCTCGTGCGGCTGGCTCATCGCGGTGGTGTCGGCAGTGACCGTCAGCGGCTCGTCATAAGCGGTGAAAGGGATGGTGAAAGTAGAGTTGTCGCCGGCAGCCGCCTCGTTCTCGTACTTCGTCCCGTCCACCATCATGTAATCGTAGTTGGCGCTGCTCCAGATTAATTGGACCGTGAGGGCGCCGTCCTGCTCCGTCACCTCGGCCGGGGACTCGACGCTCGCGCGGCCGGAGCCACCGGTCAGCGTCACCTGGCAGGAGTAGGTCGCCGCATCGCTTCCGGCCGTGCAGCCGGTCAGCGTCACCGGCGCCATCATCGCCAACATCAGCAGAGCGGCACACAGCATTGTCCATATGAAGTTGTGCGTACGCTTACTCGTCGCCATCCACTTCGCCGTCTTCATTCACGAGTTCCGCTTCCGATACCTTGACCTTGTGGTCGTACCACTTGCCGGACTTGCCGAGAATCGCGCAATCGAACTCCTCGTCGAGCTTGTCAACCGGGATGTCGAAGCCATAGGCCTCGTCCGTGGTGCCATCATCGTAGGTCACCTCGTCGGTGGTCGGCTGCAGGATGTCGGCCTCGTCCGCATTCGCGGCGTCCTCTGCCGTGCCGATGTACAGGTTCACGATGCGCTTCGATACCAGCGTTACGTGAATCGTCATCTCGCCGTCTTTGACGGTCAGCAGACCGTAATCGTTATACGCTTCGTTCACGTGGAACATCTTGTTGTCCGTGGTGAACTTCGCGGTGTAATAACCGTCGTCCAGGCCGGAGCCGCAGGCGGTCAGTGCCAGTGCCATCAGCGCCAGCGTTGCCGTCAGCGCCAGTGTAATCCATAATTTTCTCTTCTTCATCTCGAAATCCTTTCTCTCACTCTTACATTAATGGTATATCCTTGCGATTCCCTGCCTGGGTGACTTCCGATTCCATTGACTTCTCATCGGGTCTGTCACCGGGTTCCGCAGGAAATTCCATAGAATGGCATTCGGGAGGCAAGCCTGCATCCTGCAGCTCGCCTCCCGCGCGTTATTCATGCTGTTCCTATTATACAATAACCGATGCGGTAATTTCCTGCGGAACAGCATCTTTGCTCCAGGTGTTCCGCCATTCAATATTCGACTAGCCGTTAATCCTAGCTATTGATCGCATTCCCGGTATGATCCACATAGATCTGCTGGATTGCCGCGATTCGGCCCATGCCGCTTACCTGGCATTCGACAGAATCGAAGGCTTTGGACGCCTCGAACTGGCTCTTCCAGGAGTCGTCATCGTCGCCGGCCATATCATTGTTCGCATGGTCACCTGCTACGACCATCAGCGGACGAAGGATGACCTTCTTGTATCCGGCGTTCTTCACGGATTCAATCACGTTCTCACAAGCCGTCTCTTCCGGCTCGCCCTCTACCGTACCGATAAATACATTGCTATACCCCAGGTCTTCCATCTCCTGCTGCATCTGCGAGTAGGAAATCTTTGCGGTGTGCGAGGTGCCGTGTCCCATGAGGACGAACGCCGTGCCGTCTGCTGCCGCTTCATCGACGCTGCTGTAGCCGGCTTTCTTCACGGCCTGAGCCACCACATCCTCGGCTACCTTCGCCTTGTCCGCGTTCACTTCGGTGGCATCCGAACCGACTTCGCCCAGCAGTGGCTCTGCCACCTTGACTGAATCAAATTTATCCTTGTACTTCTCTACCGCTTCCACGAGCTCGTCGTATTCCGCGCCGTGCATCAGGTGCGTCGGCTGTACCACCAGCGTCTTCACGCCATTCTCTACCGCGCGCTCCAGCGCCTGCTCCACATTGTCGATGCTCTCGCCGTCCCGAGCCAGCACGTGATTGATGATAATCTGCGCGGTGAAAGCGCGGCGAACCGACCAATCCGGATACGCCTTCTGGATGGCCTTCTCGATGCCGCCGATGTCTTCCACGCGGCTGTCGTTGAACGACGTACCGAAGCTGACAACCAGAATCTCCTTCTCGCCGATGTCATCGCCATTCAGCGGGTCATCCTTGGACGCATCGCCAGTATCCTTGCCGAAATAATCCGGATCCGCATACTCGCCGGACACCAGCTCCTTCTGCTCGTCGGTCAGCGCATCCCAGGCGTCCTTCGCCTCCTTGCACTGCTCCTCCGTGTCCTCGGTCCACTCCTGCACGTAGATGGCGTCAATCTTCTCCGCCACCTCATCAGCCTTCTCCTGATCCGACTTGCTGCAGCCGGTCAGCGCCAGCATGCCAACAACCAGCGTTGCCAGCAGGACCCAATACATTTTCTTCTTCATTAGACTTTCCTCCCTTTCGGTATTGATTCATGAACTTTACCGTTCTACCATCGGGATTTTCCGCGTGGAGAAATTTACTTTTGGCCCTATCCGGTCAAAAATAAACGGCTGCAGATACATCTGCAGCCTCTTCGTCCTCCCGCCGTGGCCGGCTCTGCGTGCGATTGCGACATGCACAAATCGCCCTCTGCAGGGGGTTTCTCTCCCGCAGCGAGTCTCGGCCTCTTCGGAAATGGATTCGAGTACCGCAAATCCAACATCCCCCATTCAGGCAGGTCTCCTGGCTTCGATCAACGCGCTTCCGCTCTTCCCGGAATGTGGCAGAATGAGCTAATTCCCTTCCGACAATTTCCAGTGATTCTGCGGATTTGCTCCCTAACACAGTGACGGCTTCGCTCTGGATTCTCACCAGATTCCCTTTTCATCGTCCCCGGCTTCCGGCGGTGGTAGCTTCTTTGCGTCCTTGTACAAGCTACCGATTCCGGAAGTGGCCGACACCTGAATCGTGTAAAACTCTAATAATAATTGTTCCTCTATAACCTAGCACAAATGCCCCCGCAATTCAACGCCAAAGATAATACGTTGATAGTTAGGCGCCATTAGCAGCAATTAATCGTAGTTATCCAAAATTTTCGGATGACCGAATCTTCCCGAAGCCCGCTATCCTCGAATAACTTTATTCTTTGTCAGCGGATATGCTTCCCCTACTCATACAACCGCTTAATCGTCTCGAACTTCAGCATATTCGTGTTGCCCGTCTCGCCAGTCAGCTTGCCGCCCATCAGGATGATGTTGTCTCCCACCTTAAGGTCCAGAATCTTCGTGGCCTCCTTCGTGGCATGGAAGAAGAGCACATCCATGGAATCATACTCCTCACACAGCACCGGAATGACACCCCAGGACAGCGCCAGCTTGCGGTACGCCTTCGGGCGAATCGTCGTACCGATGATTGGCACCGGGCTCCGGAAACGGCTGACCATCCGGGCGGTCAGGCCGCTGACCGAGCTGACAATCAGGCACTTCGCTTCTACGTCCAGGGCCATGTGGCAAGCGGAATGGGACAGGGCGTCCAGCACATTCCGTGTGGTGAAATCCGTCTTGCGGAAACGCGCCTTGTAATCGATATGCGATTCCGTATATTCTGCCACTTCCGCCATCGTGGATACCGCTTCCACCGGGTACTTGCCGGCGGCACTCTCACCCGAGAGCATCACCGCAGACGCGCCCTCGTATACGGCGTTGGCCACGTCGGAAATCTCCGCGCGCGTCGGACGGATGTTGTGAATCATGGATTCCAGCATTTCCGTTGCGACGATGACGCGCTTGCCCAGCATCCGGCACTTCGACACGATGGTCTTCTGGATGGCCGGCACCTCCACGAAAGGAATCTCCACACCGAGGTCCCCGCGGGCTACCATGATGCCATCCACAACTTCCGAGATTTCCTCCACATTGTCCACACCGGACTGATTCTCAATCTTGGCGATGATATCAATCTCCTGCCCGCCGTTCGCGTCCAGGAAATCCCGCATCTCCTGCGCATCCGCCTTCGTCGAGACGAAGGACGCCGCCACATAATCCACATCCTGCTCGATGCCGAACAGCAGATCCTTCTTGTCCTGCTCGCTCAGGAACGCATTGCTGAGAAGCTTCCCCGGGAAATTCATGCTCTTCCGGTCAGAGAGCTCGCCCCCAATCTCCACATGGGTCAGCACATCGTTGCCTTTCACTTCCTGAACCCGGCACACCACCAGCCCGTTATTCACCAGAATGCGGTCGCCCGGCTTCAGGTCGCGCGCGAAGCCCTCGTAGCTCACGGAGACCCGGGTCTCATCGCCCTCCACCTTGTCCACGGTGAAAGTGAAATCCTGACCATCCGCCAGCGTCACGCGATGATTCGCGAACGTGCCGATGCGGTACTCCGGCCCCTTGGTGTCCAGCATGATGGCAATCGGCAGGTGCAGCTCGTCGCGCACGCGGCGAATCATCTCGATTCGCTTCAGGTGCTCCTGGTGGTCTCCGTGGGAGAAATTCAGTCTCGCCACATTGAGACCCGCCAGGCACATTTGTCTAAAAATATCCTCCGACTCGCTGGCCGGCCCGATGGTGCAGATGATTTTCGTCTTCCTCATTTCGTTATCCTCTATTCTTCTTCTATCTATATCGTTTGCACTACATTCAGCCGCTGCGATGTGGCGGTGTAGTGGTGGTTATCATCAATCAGAAGCTGCAGCAATGCGGCGCAGGTTATCGCTAACAAGCGGCCGCTGCGATGCGGCTCGTGCTGCATTACCTCTGCAGCGTGACATACACTTTCG
>CAVGMK010000080.1:0-13303 GCA_963630135.1 Oscillospiraceae bacterium | reverse complement strand
ATATGAAATCCAGCCGGCGATTGGCGTGAAGGTCAGCAGCATCACGAAGCTGGCGGACGATATAGCGCTCAACATGCGCGCCAAAAGCATCCGCATCGAGGCACCGATTCCGGGCAAGGCCGCGGTCGGCATCGAGGTGGAGAACGAGAAACCGGCGATGGTATCCATCCGGGAACTCATTGATTCCAAGGAGTTCCGGCAGGCGAAGTCGAAGATCAGCTTCGTCGTCGGTAAGGATATTTCCGGGCGGAATGTGGTGGCGAACCTCAAGGACATGCCGCATCTGCTGATTGCCGGTGCTACCGGCTCCGGTAAGAGTGTGTGCATCAATGCCATTATCACCAGCCTGCTATATAAGGCTTCGCCGGACGAAGTACGGCTGATTCTCATCGACCCGAAGGTCGTAGAGCTTGGCAATTACAATGGTATTCCGCACCTGCTGATTCCGGTGGTAACCGACCCGAAGAAAGCCGCTTCGGCGCTGAACTGGGCGGTAAATGAGATGACGCAGCGGTACAAGCTGTTTGCCGAAGAGGGCGTGAAGGATCTCGACTCCTACAACGAGCTGGTTCGGGCCAACCAGGAGGAAGAGAAAGTGCTGCCGAAGGTGGTCATCATCATCGACGAGCTGGCGGACCTGATGATGGCGGCGCCGTCTCAGGTAGAGGAAGCCATCTGCCGTCTAGCGCAGCTGGCCAGAGCGGCAGGTATGCATCTGATTGTGGCTACGCAGCGGCCGTCGGTCGACATCGTGACCGGCCTGATTAAGGCGAATATTCCGTCCCGCATTGCTTTTAGCGTGTCGTCACAGTTCGATTCCCGGACCATTCTGGACGTCGGCGGCGCGGAGAAGCTCTTAGGCAAGGGCGACATGCTCTATTCGCCGGTGGGCGAGAACAAGCCGATTCGAATTCAGGGGCCGTATATCTCGGATTCGGAGATATCCAAGGTCATCACTTTCGTGAAGACGCAGGGAGACGCCGCTTACGATGAGGATGTGATCCAGACGATTGAGACACCGGAGGGGACCGGACCGAATGCCGGCTCGGACGAGCTGACGGACGATGCGATTGCTTTTATCCTCAAGCAACAGAAGGCATCCGTGTCCATGCTGCAACGGCGATTCCGCATCGGCTACAACCGCGCCGCGAATATCGTGGACGAGATCGAGCGGCGGGGCATCATCAGCCCGGCGGACGGCAGCAAGCCGCGCCAGGTGCTGTATACAGAGAACGATTATTACAACGCAATTGACCAGAAAGGTTCCGGAACCGGAAAGGAAGCGGATGAGTAAGAAGATATACATTGACACGCTGGGGTGCGCCAAGAACGAGTACGACTCCCAGAATCTGGCGGCCGAGCTGCTGAAGCGAGGCTGCAGCCTGGCGGATTCCCCGACGGATGCGGACATCCTGATTGTGAATACCTGCGGCTTCATCGAGGCGGCGAAGGTGGAATCCATCGAACATATTTTCGACATGGCAGCGCTGAAGGGCGAGACGAAGAAGCTGGTGGTGACCGGCTGTCTGTCGGAGCGCTACCACGAGGAGCTCGCGAAGGAGCTGCCGGAGGTGGACCTCTTCACGGGGGTGAACGATTACGATGACCTGCCGGGCCTGCTCCTTCAGGAGACAGAAGGCGATCAGGTAAAAGGAAAATGCGAGGACGTCTTACCTTACCGGAAGCGCGTGTTCCCGGAAGGTACCTACACCGCGGCTCTCAAAATCGCTGAGGGATGCAACAATGCCTGTTCGTTCTGCGCGATTCCGAAGATTCGCGGGCCGTATCGCAGCAAGCGGATAGAGGATTGCGTGCGGGAGGCGGAGGATATGGCCGCTGCCGGCGTTCGCGAGCTGATTGTGATCGCCCAGGATACGTCTTATTACGGTAAAGACCTGTATGGGAAGCTGATGCTGCCGGAGCTCTTGAAGGAGCTGTGCAAGGTGGACGGAATCCGCTGGATTCGCCTGATGTACGTATATGATGATGGCATTACGGACGAGCTGATTGAGGTGATGAAGCAAGAGGAGAAAATCTGCCATTACATCGATATTCCGATTCAGCACGTGGCGGATCCGGTTCTTCGGAGAATGCGCCGGAAGTCCAACGGAGCCTCAATTCGGGAGACCATCGAGAAGCTTCGCCGGGAAATTCCGGACATTCACATCCGGACCACACTCCTGATTGGGTTCCCGGGCGAGACGGAAGAGGATTATAACCAGCTTCTGGATTTCGTCCGTGAGATGCGGATTCAGCGGCTGGGTGCGTTTGCCTTCTCCGATGAGGAGGGCACACCGGCGTATGACTTGGATGGGAAGCTGGACGAGGAGACCAAGAATCAGCGTGTAGAAGAACTGATGCAGCTGCAGTCCGGAATCAGCCGGGAGCTGAATGAAGCCAAAATCGGTCAGATTCTTGAAGTCATGGTGGATGAGGCGCTTATCATCGATGAGGCCGAGGAGGATGAAGTCTCGGATGCCGAACCGCTGAAGTATCTGGGACGGACACGCTACGACTCGCCGGAAATCGACAATGCCGTGGAAATTACCGCGCTATGTGAACACCAGCCGGGAGATATTATTTATGTAAGAGTGACAGACGCGTATGAATACGATCTGTACGCAGAGGAGGTTAAAAATGAATTTACCAAATAAATTGACGGTTCTTCGAATCATCGCCGTGCCTTTCTTCATCGCAGCATACATGATGCAGTGGTACCTGGTGGCATTTATTCTCTTTATCCTGGCATCGCTGACCGATATGCTGGACGGCAAGATTGCCCGGGCGAGAAATCTGATTACAAATTTCGGCAAGATTATGGATCCACTGGCGGATAAAATTCTGGTCTATTCGGCACTGTGCCTCTTTGTTGAGAACGGAACCATTCCGGGATGGTCGCTGATTATCATCCTGGCCAGAGAATTCGTGGTGGCCGGCATGCGTACAGTGGCCGCTTCCGAAGGCATCGTTATCGCCGCCGGTATGAGTGGTAAAATCAAGACCGTCCTGCAGATGATCGCGGTGATTATCCTGATTATTGCCGCCGGTCCGCTGCCGCAGCTGTTCCAGATTGGTATGATTATCTTCTGGGCCTCCCTGATTATGACCGTATATTCCGGCGTGGAATACGTATCGAAGAATAAGAGCGTATTCTCTATGTAAGGAGATGCCATCTTATATAAGACGGCGTTATACAAGATGGAGCTTGTGTAAGCGATAGGCGTCTTATCGGAGTTCTATCGGGACTCTGTGGGGCCTTATCGGGAATCCTCAGGGATTCTATCAGAGTTCTATTGGATTTCTACCGGGATGGGATTCTACCAGAATTCTGTCTTACGGCGTTCTTCCGGAGATTACTTAGTAGGAGCTGTTAATATGGATACATCGATTATTGCGGTGGGAACGGAGCTGCTGTTCGGACAGGTCGTGAATACCAACGCCGCATATTTATCGGAGAACTTAAATCATCTGGGCTTCAACGTGATGTTTCACTACACGGTGGGGGATAATGCGGGGCGGCTGGAACAGATTCTGCGCCAGGCCCTTCGGGATACCGACCTGGTCATTCTGACCGGCGGCCTTGGCCCGACGCAGGACGACATGACGAAAGAAGTCGTTGCGAAGGTAATGGAAGCGCCGCTCTATCTGGATGAAGCCTGCCTGGCTGACGTGAAATCGTACTTCACCCGAAGAGGTAGAGAGATGGCACCGAATAATATTCGACAGGCTTATATGCCGGAAGATGCCATTGTCTTCCGGAATGAATCCGGTACGGCACCGGCCTTCGCGGTACGGAAAGAAGACAAATGTGTCATCTGCTACCCGGGGCCACCGAGAGAACTGAAGTGGCTCTTCAATGACAGCGGAAGAGACTTCCTGCGCCAGTTCCGCGACAAGCAGCTTCATTATCAGGTGATTCGTACCATTGGTATCGGTGAATCCGATCTCGAGACCGTCCTTATGCCGCTTATTGACAAGCAGACCGACCCGACGATTGCGACCTACGCGAAAGAAGGGGAATGCACCATTCGGGTGGCATCCCAGCGCGACACCATGGAGGAAGCCATCTCTGCAGTGCAGGATACCATCCGGGAAATCAATGCGTTGGTCGGTTCCTACATCTACAGCTATGAAGACAAGGAACTCAATGAGGTCGTGGTGGAGAAGCTTCAGCGCAAAGGCCTCTCCCTCTCGTCTGCAGAATCCTGTACCGGCGGACTATTTGCCGGAAGCATCACCGATGTAGCCGGTGCATCGAAGGTCTTCGCAAGGGGCTTTGTCACCTACGATGAGGAAGCGAAAGTCTCTATGCTGGGCGTAAGCCGCAGCACCATCGAACGATATACCGTGGTCAGCGCCGAGGTGGCGGAGGAAATGGCGAAAGGCGCCAGGTTACAGGCCGGCAGTGATATAGCGGTTGCCATCACCGGGTTCGCCGGACCGGAAGCGGATGAAGGCCGCGAAGTCGGAAACGCCTATATCGGATATGCTTATGGAGATACGGTCGGCAGCATCGAGCTGAATACGAAACGAAGTGACCGAAAATGGAACCGCCATTTCTTCCGGCTCCGTATGCTCAAGATAGTCAATGAGATCCTGGACCGGTGGCCGGAGGATGCCAATTAGAACGCGGGGAACCGTAAAGCAACACCTGATAACCCCGGTAAAATTACCCAGAGCGCCCATTCGTAAACCCTGGGAAATTGACGCTCGTCCGTTCTTGCAGGTATAATAATGACAGGGATAGCAATGCCGGAAAGAAGTTGACATGTGTTTCCGGACAGTGTAATATGAAGAAAAGAACAAATGTTCACATTAGGAGGAACTATGGCAGCAAAATCAACCAAGACTGCAGCGAATGATAGCAAGGAGAAGGCTCTGCAGCAAGCCTTAGAGCAGATTCAGAAGCAATATGGCAAGGGCGCCATCATGAAGCTCGGCGATGAAGGCTTCACCGGAATGGTCGAGGTTATTTCCACCGGTTCGATTAGCCTGGATCTGGCTACCGGTGTGGGCGGATATCCGAAGGGGCGTATCATTGAAATATATGGACCGGAATCCTCCGGTAAGACTACATTGACGCTACATGCCATTGCCGAGGCGCAGAAGGCCGGCGGCAAAGCTGCATTCATCGATGCAGAGCATGCTTTGGATCCGGTATACGCCAAGAACCTCGGCGTGGATGTCGATGAATTGCTGGTATCCCAGCCAGACACCGGAGAACAGGCACTTGAGATTTGTGAAATGCTGGCTCGCAGCGGCGCCATTGATATTATCGTCATCGACTCCGTAGCAGCGCTGGTACCGAAGGCCGAGATTCAGGGCGAGATGGGAGATTCCCATGTCGGCCTCCAGGCAAGACTGATGTCGCAGGCACTCCGTAAGATTGCCGGAACGGTGAACAAGACGCACACCTGCGTTATCTTCATCAACCAGCTTCGGGAGAAAATCGGCGTGATGTTCGGTAATCCGGAGACCACCACGGGTGGAAGAGCTTTGAAATTCTATGCCAGCATGCGGCTGGATGTCCGTAGAATCGAATCCCTGAAGCGGGGGGATAAGACACTCGGCAACCGTACGCGCGTGAAGGTGGTGAAGAACAAGGTAGCGCCGCCATTCAAGAAGGCTGAATTCGATATCATGTATGGAACCGGTATTTCGTTAGCCGGAGACGTGCTGGATACCGCAACGGAAGCCAAGATTGTGGACAAGGCCGGATCCTGGTACAGTTACAACGGCGAGCGCATCGGCCAGGGCCGGGAGAACGTGAAGGATTACCTGACAGAGCATCCGGAACTGCTGGAGGAAATTCGCCGGAAGGTAATGGAAGTGTTCCATCCGGATGCAGCTTCGGATTCCTCAGATTCTTCGGATTCGATGGATGATATCCGCGTGGACGAAGACGGCGTGGTTATTGAAGATTAATTCTTCCATTCTATTGTCCCTATTATACCAATGAAAGCTTCTATCCCGATGGGAGCTGTATTCATAGCGAGATATAGGGTAGGATATTCAGCCACCATCTTCTAGATTGAATCAGAAAGCTTAACAGAGCTGACCGGCCATATTCTGCTGGTCAGCCTGTTATTTGAGATGGCGCTTATTATAAATTTATTGTGTGCTTATTGACAATAATTGCAATCCGTGGTATCATCCAATAGTTAGCCGCTCGGGCAGGGTTATAAGCGAATGCACCCGTTCCCGGCGAGTCTGGATAGAGGAGGAAAGTATTATGTATGCAATTATTAAGGCTGGCGGAAAGCAGTACAGAGTTCAGAAAGACGATGTATTCAAGATCGAGAAGATCAACGCAGAAGCAGGAGACACTGTTACCTTTGATGAGGTTCTTGCTGTAGGTGGAGATTCCCTGACAGTAGGTACACCTTTCGTAGAGGGTTACGCTGTACAAGCCGAGGTACTGGAACAGGGTAAGAACGATAAGGTTATCATCTACAAGTACAAGGCAAAGAAGGATTACAGAAAGAAGAACGGTCACAGACAGCCATACACACTGGTTAAGGTTACCGATATCGTAGCTGGCGGCGCAAAGGCTGAGCCGAAGGCAGTAGCAGTAGCAGAAGAAGCAGATTCCGCTTGCAGCGCTGAACCGAACATGTCCATGAAGAAGGATGAACTTCTGGCAATCGCAGAAGAGAAGGGCATCAAGGTAAGCAGCAAGGCTACTAAGGCAGAAATTCTGGAAGCAATCGAAGCAAAGTAATTCACTTTAATTAGGAGGTGTCACAATGTCAAGTAAAAAAGGAGTAGGTAGTTCCAAGAACGGTCGTGACTCTGAGGCGAAGCGTCTGGGACTGAAGATAGGTGCTGGTCAGTATGTAAGTGCAGGAAGCATTCTGGTTAGACAGAGAGGAACCAAGTTCCATCCGGGCAACAATGTTGGTATCGGTGGAGATGACACTCTGTTCGCAAAGATCGACGGAAATGTTAAATTCGAAAGATTTGACAAGAAGAGAAAGAAGATCAGCGTTTACAGCAATGAAGCGTAGTTACGTATGGCCCCTATAGCGATAGGGGTCATATTTTATGTTTTCTGTTTTATTTCTAAACTATTAAACTGTACCCAGTAAAATGGACACCCATAAATGGAGGGTACCCTATACTGTAGACATATAATTCTGGTGCATAACTCCCTGCGGAGGACATGTAGCTGGAACAATTGTGGTAAGATGTATCTATACTGTACCCAGTAAAACTGCTATCCATAAATTTGGTGTACCCTGTACTGCAGACACATAATTCGGGGCGAAGCCCCCATTATCTTATAGATAGCATATAGATATAGATTTATAGATATAGAATGGAAAGCTTATAGAAAGAAGCAGGTGATTGAGATGTTCGTGGATAGAGCAGAAATTAAAATCATATCCGGGAAAGGCGGGAATGGCGCAGTTACTTTTCGCCGGGAACCGTTCGTCCCGGAAGGTGGTCCGGACGGCGGAGATGGCGGTAACGGCGGCAGTATTATTTTCGAGGCGGACTACAATCTGAGAACGTTGATGGACTTCAAATACAAGAAGGTCTACAAAGCGGAATCGGGACAGGACGGTATGCGGCGCAAGCGATTCGGTAAGAAGGGCGAGGATCTGATTATCAAAGTGCCGGTCGGCACACAGATCATCGACAAAGAGACCGGCCTCCTGATGAAGGATATGTGTAATCCGGGCGACACGCTGATTGCAGCGAAGGGCGGCAAAGGCGGAAAGGGAAATGTCCACTTCAAGAATTCCGTTCGTCAGGCACCGAACTTTGCCGAAGCCGGTGCACTACCGAAGGAGCGGACCGTTATCCTCGAATTGAAACTGATTGCAGATGTAGGTCTTCTGGGATTCCCGAATGTGGGAAAGTCGACCCTTCTTTCGGTATCGACCAGTGCGAAGCCGAAAATTGCCAATTACCATTTCACCACAATTGACCCGAACCTGGGGGTGGTGAATATTCATGATACCAGCTTTGTCATGGCGGATATTGCCGGCATCATTGAAGGGGCGCATATGGGATTCGGTCTGGGAATCCGTTTCCTGAAGCATATCGAGCGGACGAAGGTGTTGATTCATGTGATTGACGTTTCCGGAAGCGAGGGGCGGAATCCGATAGAGGACTACCAGAAGATTAACGAAGAGCTGCGACAATACGACCCGGCTCTTCTCAACAAGCCTCAGATTGTCGCAGCGAACAAGATGGATCTCGTCACGGATGAGGAACAGCTAAATGAATTCCTCGCCTACATGGAATCCCAGGGCCGCAAGGTCTTCCCGATTTCCGCTGCAACCAAGCAGGGAGTGGATGCCCTCCTGAATGAAGCGCTGTATTGCATTGAGAACTACGAGGCGCCGGAAGAACCGGAAATCGAACTCTTCGACTTCGAGAAGGAAGATTACGACGAGAACTATAAGGAAATCTATGCTTCTCAGGATGAGGACGGGACCTTTGTTCTCAGCGGTGGTCAGCTCGAGAAAATCTTCCGTTCCACCAATTTCAACGATGTCGGTTCCATGCGCTATCTGTATCGCTATATTGTAGATAAGGGCGGAATTGAGATGCTTAAGGACATCGGCCTGGAAGAAGGAGATGTTGTCCGCATCGAAGATTATGAGTTCGAATATTATGACGATTAATCAGATGAGTGAATGGGTGATTGGCTGAATGGGTAAACAGCTCTAGACCGCGCTATTTCCGGTTGAATGGCAGGAGGAATCCGAACAGACGGAGGCCTTTCTTGGGTAAACGACGCTAGACCCAGCTATTTCCGGTTGAAGAACCTTACGATTCAACTTTTCAACTATTTAAATTAAATAATGGATTTTCAAAGTAGTACGAAACATTTGGATGTTCTCGTACTATTTTTTTTGCGCCAAATTGGTGAAAACGCCGCGGATGGGCAAAAAAAGTACCGGAGCACCCCGGAAAAAGTACTGAAAGGCCTATATTTCATCGCTTTGCGATTTTCCTCCGTTCGTTTTATGCTGTAAGAAAAATGGGAGGGCTATCATGAGATTTAGTTTTATTAAAGAATATATTAGAACCAATTCGAAATTTGTATCCAAAATTCTATTGATTTTCGGCATAATACTATTATCTGCGTTCGTAGGAATACGGCAAAGCTCTTCAAATGAAATTGATCTGAGTGATTCGGCAACATCAAATGAAAGTGTCGAATCCGAGGAAAGCGCGAACCAATCCTACTATGTAGATATCAGCGGTGCCGTGAACAATCCCGGTGTTTACAAAGTAAGTAAGGACACCAGACTGGTGAACCTAATCGATAAGGCAGGAGGGTTGAAAGAAAATGCGGATTTAGATGCCATCAATCAGGCTGCATATGTGGAAGATGGCAGTAAAATAATTATTCCCGAAGTTGGCAGCAGCAGTAATTCAAATGCCGAAGTTGCATCTACCTCCGAAGGTACCACAACATCCACCAATGGCAAAATCAATATTAATCAGGCCTCTGTTGATGAGCTGACATCACTGCCGGGAGTCGGTGCGGTTATCGCACAGCGCATCATTGATTATCGAGCCAGCAGCCGGTTTGCCAGTATTGAAGACATCAAGAACGTGAAGGGGATTGGGGATGCCACTTTTGAGAAAATGAAAGATCAAATTACCGTGTGATTCATTTCCAAGAGAGGTGATAGAATGAAAGATAAGGATAAAGAAGCCGAGGAGAAGCTGCTGATTGAAAGCTTACTGGATTCGTTCGGGCAATCCGGCAGGGAGGAATTTGCTTTTACCCTACACGATATTGCAGCAATGGATTTCTCCTTGCTGGTGAAAATGAACGATGCCATGCAGTTCAAGAAGAATGACCTCCAGCGAAGCAATTCAGTGGACGCGGAGCGACTGGAGAGACAGAAAGCGGAATTTCTGGCGGCCAGGAGGATTCTATACGAATGTCAAATATCTTCTTCGCGAAAAGGGTTTCTGTATCTCTGCGAATGTTTTCTGGTGATTTCAGAATTTAATCGACAATTCTTCCTTATTACGAAAGATCTCTATCCGGTGGTGGCGAAGAGATGTAATACATCTGCGTCGGTGATTGAGTCTTCGATTCGTGCCTGTATTACCGCAACCTGGGAGAATGCGGATCTGCCGGACATGGGAATCCGGCAATATTTCGATAAGAAGCCCAGCAATCTGAAGTTCATTCGGGAGATATGCCGGCGAGCAAACTTCATGTATTTTGCGGGAAAGATAGAGGATCCGGTAGAAAAATAGAAATTCTGGAATGTTATTTAAAAATACAATTCTATTTTAGAAAATTTGTGTATTCTATACAATTTTTTACCGAAAGTTATTGCTAGAACCCAATTATCATGATATCATATACTAAATGTGAAAAATATGTTGAAAGGGGTTTTACCATGGCCAAAATCAAAAGAAAGCTTAAAACCATGGATGGAAATACCGCTGCTGCGCACGTTGCGTACGCGTTCTCGGAAGTAGCGGCTATCTATCCAATTACGCCATCGTCCGTTATGGCAGAAAATATTGACGCTTGGGCAAACGACGAGCGGAAGAATCTGTTTGGACAGGAGGTCAAAGTTCTCGAAATGCAGTCGGAAGGTGGCGCTGCTGGCGCCGTACACGGTTCTCTGGTAACCGGTTCTCTCACCAGCACGTATACCGCATCCCAGGGTCTCCTGCTGATGATTCCGAACATGTACAAGATTGCCGGCGAAAGACTGCCGGGCGTATTCCACGTGGCAGCCAGAGCGCTGACCACGCAGTCGCTGTCCATCTTTGGCGACCATTCTGACGTTATGGCAACCAGACAGACCGGTTTCGCCATGATGGCATCGAACAGCCCACAGGAAGTTATGGACCTGGCCGCTGTTGCCCATCTGTCCGCCATCAAAGCCAGCGTTCCGGTACTGCATTTCTTCGACGGATTCCGTACCAGCCATGAGCAGCAGAAGATTGAGGTGTGGGATTATGACACCCTGGATCAGATGCTGGACAAGGAGGCACTGGCCCGCTTCAAGAAGCGCGCGCAGAACCCGAACCACCCACACCTGGTGGGTTCCGCTGAGCAGCCGGAGACATTCTTCCAGCACAGCGAGTCGCGTAACAAAGCTTACAATGAGGCTGTTGAAATCATCAAATCCGTCATGGATCAGGTGAATGACGAAATCGGCACGAATTATCAGCCGTTCAACTACTACGGTGCACCGGATGCCGAAGAAGTTCTGATGGCCATGGGTTCCGTCTGTGAGACCGCAGAAGAAGTGGTAGACTACCTGAATGCGCAGGGCCGCAAGGTGGGTCTGGTAAAAGTACGTCTTTACCGTCCATTCTCTTCCAAGTACCTGTCCGCTGCGGTTCCTTCCACGGTAAAGAGAATTGCGGTTCTGGACCGTACGAAAGAGCCGGGTTCCCAGGGTGAACCACTCTATCTGGATGTTGTCAGCGCACTCAAGGAAGAGGGCAGAGGCGACATCGAAATCGCTCATGGTAGATATGGTCTGGGATCCAAGGATACCCAGCCGGGAGATATCATTGCAACCTTCGATAATATTCACGGTGCTGTTGGCAAGACAGAATTCACGATTTCCATCACCGATGATGTTACCAACCTGTCGCTGCCTCGCACCAGCAACCCGGTCGTTGCATCGAAGACGACGGTTGCCTGCAAGTTCTGGGGACTGGGCGCAGACGGAACCGTTGGTGCCAATAAGAACAGCGTTAAGATTATCGGCGACAATACCGATAAGTATGTACAGGCTTATTTCCAGTACGATTCCAAGAAATCCGGCGGTGTAACGATTTCTCACCTGCGTTTTGGCGACGAACCGATTCACTCCACTTACTATGTGAACAATGCCGACTTCGTGGCATGTCATAATTCAGCATACATGAAGAAATATCGCATTGTTCAGGACGTCAATCCGGGCGGAACCTTCCTGCTGAACTGTTCCTGGACAGACGAAGAACTGAACGACAACCTGCCGGCCGATGCGAAGAAGTACATTGCGAACAACGATATTCAATTCTATACCTGTGATGCCGCTGCATTGGCAGTGGAAATCGGTCTGGGTGCCAGAAGAACGAATTCCGTACTTCAGGCAGCATTCTTCAAGCTTGCTGGAATTATTCCGATTGACAAGGCAACGGAATACATGAAGGCAGCCATTCAGAAGACCTACGGCCGTAAGGGTGAAGAAATCGTCAACATGAACTGCAGAGCGGTTGATGCCGGCATCGAGAATATTCATAAGGTGGAAGTTCCGGAAGCATGGAAGACCGCGGAGGATGCTCCACAGGAGACGGTAATCGATACGGATCGTCAGGATCTGAAGGAATACGTTCAGAAGATTCTGATTCCTTCTACCGCAATGGTGGGTGACAACATTCCGGTTTCCGATTTCGTGGACACCGATGACGGAACAATTCCGGCCGGAACAGCGGCCTTCGAGAAGAGAGGCGTTGCCATTAACGTGCCGAAGTGGCTCCCGGAGAATTGTATCCAGTGCAATATGTGTGCTTTCGTCTGCCCACATGGCGCAATTCGTCCATTTGCTGTAACCGAGGAGGAGCAGCAGGCGGCAGGCGCAGAAGTAGCAGACTTCAAGGGAAATAACGAATACAAATTCACAATGGCTATTTCCACCTACGATTGCGCAGGCTGTGGTTCCTGCGTACAGTGCTGCCCGTCCAAGACCCGCGCACTGGAAATGGTTCCATTTGGCACGGATGAGACCGAAGCATCTCAGCAGGCATTCAATTATCTGGTGAAGAACATCGACGAAGACCGGATTGCTCTGGAACCGAAGTCGGTAAAGAACATCGGATTCAACAAGCCGCTGATGGAGTTCTCCGGCGCATGCCCGGGATGCGGCGAATCGCCATATGCGAAGCTGGTAACTCAGCTCTTCGGCGACCGCATGATTCTGGCCAACGCCACAGGATGCAGTTCCATCTGGGGTGGCAGTGCTCCTTCCACACCGTATACCGTGAACAGCAAGGGAAGAGGACCGGCCTGGTCGAACTCGCTGTTTGAGGATAATGCGGAATTCGGACTGGGCATGGCCATCTCGGTAAAGACCAGAAGAAATGAGATTCGTGCATACGTGGAGAAACTGGCACAGAATCCGGCATATGCGGATGCAGCAAAGGCATGGCTCGATAACATGGAAGATGGTATCGAATCCGACAAGTGCGGCAATGCCCTGCTGGAAGCTATCGCAGATGATACTTCTGCTGAAGCAGCTTATGTCAAGGAGAATTCCGATATGCTTCTGAAGCCATCCATGTGGATGTTCGGCGGAGATGGTTGGGCATACGA
>CAVGMK010000079.1:0-16605 GCA_963630135.1 Oscillospiraceae bacterium | reverse complement strand
GGAAGTCCGAACTGAAATACCCGGCGAGGATCCTGCGTAGCACTGATCCGAGACGGGATTTCAGCGCGGACGGTGATTTGAAAGCTTCTCATCCCAAAATCCAACCGGAATTAGCGACTGCGAGTGTTCGGCCATATAAACAGGGCGAAGGATTTCTCCCTCGCCCTGCCGTAGCTAACTATTATTCACTATTGTAATGCGAACGCCCTCACCCGCCGGGCAGCATCCGTCAGACGGGACGGGCTCCCTTGCGTACCTTGGCTGACAGCCGATGCCTACCGGTACGTCTCAATCAGGCCGTACGCATCGCCCTTCCGCTTATATACCACATTCGTGGATTCGGTATCCATGTCGAAGTAGACAAAGAAATCATGTCCCAGCATCTCCATCTGAAGAATCGCTTCCTCGTAATTCATCGGTTGCAACTCGAAGTGCTTGCGCTTCACCACAACCATCTCTTCTTCTGCTGCCTGCTCTTCTTCCGGCTCCTCCGGAATATACTCGAACTTCAGTGCCTTGTTCTCCTTGTAACGGGATTCCAGCTTGCCTCTGAACTTCTTCATCTGGCTGGACAGCCGGTCAATCACCAGATCCATGGCCTCGTAGACATTGTCCGAGATTTCCTCTGCCCGGAACAGCGTCTGGTTCGTGTTGATAGTTGCCTCCAACTTGGTCTTGTCCTTGAACTTGGAAACAATGACATTGGCAACAACATCGTCGTGGAAGTACTTACCTAGCCGGGAGAATTTCTTCTCGATGTTCTCCTGCAGTCTCTCGCTTGGTTTGTAATTCTTTGCTGTAATCATCACTTTCATAGTCGTGACCTCCTTTACTAGGTTAATGATATTATACCACACGAAGTCCTTCCGCTGTTGTCATTTGCAAAGAAAACGGGTGACTGATTGACGAACGATTTATGTCAATTCCGGTCACCCGTTAAAATCTTTTAATCGATTCAGTTGTCATTTCCGACTTGCGTCTGGCGACATGTTCTCACGGCTATGCCATGTGACTGTGCCAAGGCGGAACAATTCCATCATTCCAGCCGCGATTTCAGCCATGTGATTCATTCCGGTCGCCGCCTCGCAATCCCGTCGGTAATTCTTATCCGTTTTATTTCTTACAGTAGCTCAGCTTCTCCAGCTCGCCAATGCTCAGGAACTTCTTGCTCATGTTCTGCGGCTGCAGTACAACAACCTTCGCTGCATAGTTGTCGTTGAGCTCCAGCGTGCTGATGGAGTTCACCCACACATCGTGCAGACGCAGGGAATAATCATATACCGTGCCAAGCTCCGGCAATCCGAACTCGCTCTCCTGGCTTCTGTAATGCATCGGGATGGTCCACTTCGCATCGAGATCCACCGTCAGCTGTGCCGCCTGTGCCGCATCCAGCGTGTAGATGCCGCCCACCGGAATCAGCAGTACGTCCACCTGATAGAGCATTGCCATCTGCTCGTCGGTCAGCTCGCACCCCAGGTCTCCCAGATGTGCCACTGTGTACTCATCCGTCTTGAAAATGTGCACCAGCGTCTTGCCGCGCTTCGCACCATGCTCCTCATCGTGGTAAGTCTCGAAAGACGTCACCTCGAATGGCGACTCACCGCCCTCGATAATCTCCACGGTATTCAGCGCATTATGATCGAAATGATCATGGCTCTTAATCACCTCATTCGCCTTCTCGCGCACCGGTTCCAGTCCCGGAATCGAGCCATCTTCATAAGGGTCAATCACGATGGAATATCCATCTTTCTCCAATTTGAAACAGGAATGTCCAATCCATGTAACTTTCATAACGCTATACCTCTTCCTTCCTATATAACACTCTTCTAAGAATAAACTAATCTGTGGAGCCCTTCCAAATTGGGTTTTTCTATACCGTTCCGAGGCAGGATTTCAACTCGGACGGCGATTCGAAATCTTCACCGGAGCATCAGCAATGCCGCATGTCCGCCCCGTTCCCGTCCATCGCGTCTGTGGCTAAAATAAAGTTCCGGATTTCCATACGTGCACCGATCCCGCATGTCAATCCGGTCTGCCGGAATTCCGGCGCGAAGAAGAAGCTTCCGGTTGATGCCGGGTACAGATACGTGAAATTTATTTTTGGCCGGGTCATAATAGACCTGGTCGGAAGCGTCAATGCTCATGGCTTCCACCGCATCCACCACGTCGCGGTCGCACTCGAAGTGCTCCTGACAGATACACGGGCCAATCATGGCGAGCATGTCTGCCGGCTTCGAGCCGAACTCGCGGGTCATGGTCTCCACGCCCACGCGTGCAATCTCCTGCACGGTGCCACGCCAGCCCGCGTGAATCATGCCGATGGCGCGGTGCACCGGGTCGAAGAGGTACACCGGCGTGCAATCCGCATGATGCGTGACCAGCGCCACGCCCGGCACATTGGTCACCAGGCCGTCCACGTCCTCCATCCGCTCGCGGTCAAGACCCTGACCGCAATTCCGCTCGTCCACGCGAACCACATGATTGGTGTGCGTCTGATGAGCGATGACCATCCGGCGCACATCGACGCCCAGACTCTCGCACCAGAGCTCGTAGTTGCGGCGCACATTCGCCGGGTCGTCCGGGAGCGTCAGGCTCAGGTTCATGGATTCGTAGACGCCGGTGCTGACGCCGCCCTGGCGGGTGTTGAAGCCGTATATAATCTGATCTTTGTAATCTTCGAAATTCATTCCTAGTATCGTGTTCCTATCTCTATTCTCTAATTTCTAATTCTGGTTTCTATCCGCTATCCACCGTCTTCTAGTCTCTATCTTTGCAGCATGCCCTGCAATTCCTGCCATGGGATATCCAGCTATCGACCATCATTCGGTATAATTGCGCTATTTGGACTGGTAATCCACCGCCTGCTGGCGTTCCATGAAGAAATGGATGCCCTGCGACGAATCGCGCCAACGGCTCGGCTCGAAGCCATTGGCCGGCTCCACCCACTTCCCGACTTCGTAATAGAAGTCCGGGTCAACGGTCGACTGCGCCCAGGTGTAGGATTTCGTCTCGTCTATGCTCTTGATGGAGAGGACTTTCGCCTTGTCACAGCGACAGGTGTCCGCAGTCGCGGAGACTCTGCGCGCATCCGCCGGCACCAGGAGCTGTACGACCCGAAGTTCGGTGCAACATTTCCAGGCGATGAATGGTCCTGTCTCCGGGCAGGCCATCTTGTAATATTTCGTATCGTCGTTGTACGTGATGTCTTCCGTCGTCGCGTACTCGAAGAGCGTGCTGTAGAAATTCGATCCCGAGAAATCCGCCCCGGTAAAATCCAGCCAACGGAAATTCGCTTCCTGCACATCGCAGTAGAGGAAACGGATGCCGCGGGTCTTGCATTCCTTGAACCACACATGATCCAGGTCACACTTCCGGAAGGTCGTCCCGGTCATATCCACGTTGGTGAAGACCGTCCACTCGAAGTTAATGTTCTCCGGAATATCCCATCCGGAGATGTCCGCATCGGTTATTTCCTGTTTGCTCAGGTCCAGCTCACTCTTGCCGTCGTGATTTCGAATCAGGTCAAGAATCTGTTCCGTCGTGTATTTCTGTCCTGCTTCCATCGTCTTCCGCCATCCTTTCCAGTTCGTCTATAGATACTGCCACAAATTTGCCGGCTTCTGCTTCAGTAAAAGATGCGTTCAGCATTGCCAGACACTTTGCAGTGTGTCCCCTCACCCTATCTTTCTATCCTTGCGGCATATCTCCTTGAACATCATGGTTATCTGCTTCAATAGATACATCCATTATAATCAAAAATAGCGGCGAATCAAAGTCTTCCAGACGGATTCGTCACCGTGGTTCCGCAACTCCTATTCACAGCCATACCAAAACAGCGAGACAGCCGTAACTGTCTCGCTGAAGAAGTCTGTTCGTTGGACACTCCTTGATGTGTCCCATCCGATGATTCCGTATTTCTCTTCGGATAAGCAGCCTAGTCGTGCTGCGCCGCATTCTGCTTGTTCTTCATCATCTTGACGAACGCCAGCAGGATGACGATTCCAACAACCAGTCCCGGGATTGCGGACTTCGTGAATCCAACAACGACATAGGAAATGGCGGCAATAATCATGGCAGTCATGGCATACGGCAGCTGCGTCTCTACGTGGCTGAGGTGGTTGCAACCGGCGCCGGCAGAGGACATGATGGTGGTATCGGAAATCGGGGAGCAGTGGTCGCCGCATACGCCGCCGGCCATGCAAGCCGAGATAACCGGAATCATCAGGTCCGGGCTGGACTTGGTGATTGCCAGTGCAATCGGAATCAGGATTCCGAATGTTCCCCAAGAGGTACCGGAAGCGAATCCCAGTGCACAAGCGATGAGGAAGAGGACAGCCGGGATGAATACCATCATGCTCGATGGCATTCTCTTTACCAACTCTGCCACGAAGGTTGCCAGGCCAAGGCTGTCTGTCATGTTCTTGAGGGACCATGCCAGCGTCAGGACCAGGATCGGGGATACCATCTGCTTGAAGCCTTCCGGAACGCAAGCCATGCATTCGCTGAACTTCAGGACACGACGAGCGCAATAATAAACAATGGTAAGAATCATGGCAACCAGGCTGCCCATGGACAGGCTGGTTGCAGCATCGCAATTCGCGAATGCATTGACGAATGTCTCACCGCTGAAGAAGCCACCGGTATAGATCATGCCAATCAGGCAGCATACAATCAGTACAGCAACTGGCAGAACCAGGTCGGCCACGTGTCCGTTCTCGTTCTCCGAGATCTTCTCATCCTGCGAGGAGAGGTTCTCATGTACCGTGAAGAGATCTCCCTTCTCTACCGCATTTCTCTCATAGATGGCCATCTTGCCGTAATCCACATCCATCACAACCAGCGCAATCATCAGGAAGATGGTGAACAACGCATAGAAGTTATATGGGATGGCGCGAATGAAGATGGTCAGTCCGTTCTCTCCCTCAACGAAGCCGGATACGGCTGCGGCCCAGGAAGAAATCGGTGCCAGAATACATACCGGTGCGGCAGTAGCATCAATCAGGAATGCCAGCTTCGCACGGGATACGTTGAATTTATCGCACAGCGGCTTCATAACGCTTCCTACCGTGAGGCAGTTGAAATAGTCGTCGACGAAGATCAGAATTCCCAGCGCGATGGTGCTCAGCTGAGCCTGTTTTCTTCCCTTGACCTTCGTGGATGCCCAGTTTCCGAATGCGGCAGAACCGCCGGAGAGGTTCATCATGGCAACAAAGATTCCCAGAACAACCAGGAAAATCAGGATGCCGACATTGCCCGGGCTAGCCAGCGACGCAATCAGTCCGCCGGTAACGAGCTGCTCCATGATGCCGGAGAAATTGGCACCGGCATACAGGATGGCGCCACTCAGGACACCCAGGAACAGGGAACTGTATACTTCCTTGGTGGTCAGTGCCAGTACGATAGCGAATAGCGGCGGGAATGCCGACCAGGCGGTTGCGTACAGTGCCGGGGTCTCTGCAGCTTCATCTGCTGCAAAGCTCAGTATTGGCATCGACGCAATGGTGAGTAGAGCCAGTCCGAAGACGAAGCTCATACGATTGCGAATAGAACGTGTCATTTGTAATCCTCCAATTTGTTCTTTCCGGCGCATATCAGATGCGCCTCCGATTGTGTAATTAAAAAAGCCCTGAATAACGTCTGAAACGTATCCATGGCTTGAACTCAAAAAACATATTTGCAATGCAAACATTGTTACCATTGATAGCGCTCCACTTATGTGACAGTCCACCGCATGTTATGCGACGTCCCAGGCCTCCGCTGTAGGATGACTTCGGCCTTCGGCGGATTTCCCTTTCCCGAATCGCCGCATCCTCTGCGTTCGCCATTCGGTACTCTTGATTTCCGCAACCTCTATCGAATCAGGTTGTATTCAGTTGGCTTCCCTTATTATATCGGAAAGACGGTCGATGTCAACATCATTTCCGTATTTTTTTGTTCTTTTTTACAAAATATCGGATTAAGAAGTGCTGCGATGAGGAAGGAGTTCCCTCGGAACAACTGAAGCATCACGACCTTACCAGGTCTCCTAGTCATTCTGCATAATTGTATTCAGCACCGCGCGGGCAATCGGGCCGCCGGTCACGTAGCCGGTGCCGCCGTTCTTGACCCTGACGACGAAAGGTCTATGGACTTGCCGGGGTTCATCGGAAACCTCTGGATATACGAAGGGGTGCTCTTCCGTGAAGAGCACCCGTTTTTTTGCCAGAACATTAATTCGCATTATGAAACGCTGGCGATATAATCATCAATGTCCTGCACGATGTAACGGTCTCCCATCGTATGAAGGGATTCGTAGTATTGGAGGACATAACTATACACGTCATATTTCTCGAAGGATTTCGCCACATCGGCGCCGGAAAGGCCTTTGTAATAGCGGTACCGTTCCATACAGTAGATTAAGAAGTCTGTTTCCCTGCTCATGGCTACGCCTCCTCCGGATAATCATAGGTGCCTGTCAGAAGTTCGTCCTGATACATCGTGTACAGGGTCAGTGGGCTGTAATGCCACAACTTGGAGTCCTCTTCCGAGAGTTCCCGGTAGAGCTTGGATTGGTAGAATTTGGAAATGGCTGTTGCGTCACTCACATTACTGTTGCTTGTAATCTTCTCGACAATCGGTGGCACAATAATTGCCAGCATCGCGCTGAATTGATCATCGTTCATACCAACTCACTCCCTTCGAATTGCAGATATGTCAATGCTTTCTCTGATGCAAATACCATCTGATTAAATAGTTCGCGAATCTTAAGCGCCTGCAGCGTCTGCTCTTTGCTCAAGACGCCGGTTAGGTACAAGGTAATTGTTCGATACACATCATCGTTGGCTACAGCACCATAGATGATATCCTGCTGCGGTCCTTCATATGTTCCCTGACGATTCGCGGCAACATAATTTAACCACGCTTCATCCGGACTGTCAAAGCGAAGGATATCACATTGTGCGAAAGCCATCGCCTCATCTATGGAATATATATTCAGCGTTGCTTCGCCTTCCTTCCGGCGGCTTGCTACCTTATGCGCAAAGTTGATGGCTTGTTCCCGATTCGTGGTGGTGTAGAATCCGTAGCCGAAATCCAGGTATCGATTCTGCTTAACAAGTCTTGGCTCGCTCACCACCATATTGCTTCCGTGATATAGAATCATATTTCAGGTCTCCTAGTCATTCTGCATAATTGTATTCAGCACCGCGCGGGCAATCGGGCCGCCGGTCACGTAGCCGGTGCCGCCGTTCTTGACCCAGACGACGAAGGCCAGCGGATAATTGTCATTGTCGATGAAGCCCACGAACCACGCATCTTCGCCGCTTCCGGTCTCTGCCGTGCCGGACTTCGCATAGATGTCCAGGCCGGAGAAATTGTACTCTCCATAGGTGGTCTGCACGTTGTTCTTCATCATGGACTTCAGCTTGTCGGCCGTGGTGGAGCTGAGGTACTCGCCCAGCGACTTCCCGTTGCTATCCGTGGAGAGGAATGAAGAGGACTTCAGGAGCTTCGGCTGGATGGCTTCGCCGCCGTTGGCAATGGCGCCCACGTAGACCATCATGGCACAAGGGTTCACCAGGTCTTCGTACTGGCCGATGCCCGCCCAGCTCAGGTTGATATCGTTGTCCGACGGGAAGGTGAAGGATCCTTCCTGAGTCTGAATTCCGTCCACATTGACGGAATCGGTCAGTCCCACTTTCTGGGTGGTCGCCGCCAGATCCGTCGCCCCGATCTCCCTTGCCAGCTTACCGAATGCGCCGTTACAGGAGACGGCCAGCGCCTTCTCGAAATCCACGGTGCCGTGCGCCGAGGTACAGGTAATCTTCTCTCCGTTATACTTGTTCGTTCCATCGCAGGTAAAGCTGAAGGAATCCAGGTCCGACAGCGAATCGATGGCCGCGGCTGCGGTCACGAGCTTGAAGGTCGAGCCCGGTGTCATCGCGCCCTGCAGGAAGTTGTTGAAATAGATGGAACCGCTCTCTCCGGTGGCCTCGGCGGATTGAGTCTCTGTCGGGTCAAAGGCTGGTGTGCTGACCATGCACAGAATCTCACCGGTCTTGTAGTTGTAGACGCCCACGGTTCCGGTCTTTCCGGATAGATATTCGTAAGCGGTCCGATTCGCCTCGGCATCGATAGTCAGTGTAATCTCCTTGCCGGTTGCCGTGGTATCGTAGGTGCCATTCAGGAGATCATAGCCGATGAGCTCGCTGCTCCAGACGCTAATGGCGCCGGTGGAGACATTGCCCTTCGTATCGCCTACCGCATGAACCGTGGCTTTGCGAAGCTCATAATCGTCCGAATAATGGGCGCCGTCCTTGTCACATTGGAGGAGCACCGTGTCATTCCGGTCCTTGATAGTCCCGCGGTTGAGCTGACCATCGGTGAATATCTGCTGGTTTCCGTAGAAGCTGGCCCAGGTCTTCCCCTGCGAGACGAAACGGTACACAAAGAACCCGGTTCCCAAGAACAGAACCGCCGCCAGCAGCAAGCAAATTGTCGCACGTCGTTCTACTTTATGCATACATGAAACCTCTTCTTCACTTCGATTAGTGAATTCTTCATAAGTCTACGTTATCCGCATCATACTTCATCGCCGCCTCATGCACCGGCAGCGGCACCTTCGTCCGCCGAATCGCGATGCTGGCATCTTTCCGCATGTCCGCCGCCTTGAAGAAGGCAAGTATCGCCCAGGACGCCATCATGCTGGTACCGCCCGCCGAGACAAACGGGAACGTCACGCCGGTCAGTGGGAACAGGTCCACCGACCCGAACACATTGAGCATCGTCTGGAACAGGAAGAACGTCGCCGCGCCGCAGGCGCCAATCGTATAGAATGTCGACCGCCCGGCCATGATGGAATTCACCGCAAACACACACAGCGTGATCAGGCAGAGAATCAGGAGCACCGCGATAATGAGTCCCCACTCTTCTGTCACCATGCCGAACACGAGATCCGTGTTGGCCGCGCCCACGTATTTGAGAGAGCCATTGCCGGCGCCTAGGCCCAGTAGCCCGCCACCGGCGCTGTAGCACATCGTCCGCACCTGCTGGTATCCCGCGCCACTCGGGTCATCCCACACATGGCCCCAGATGGCGAATCGGTTCGCGATATACGAAATGAACCGAAGCGCCAGCAGCCCCAGAATTCCTGCGCTCACGCCGGTGAGAATCAGGCGGGACAGGTCCCCGCTTCGCAGGAACGATACCACCACGAACGTCACGAAGAAAATCAGCGCGGTGCCGAAATCCCCCATAATCGCCAGGCATCCCAGGCAGAAGAAGGAGAAAATAACGTACATCATCAGGTTCCGCCGCTCGAACAGTTCCTCGAGCGTCGCCGCGCCAATCAGCACGAAGACAATCTTCACCAGCTCCGATGGCTGGAAGCCGAAACTTCCAATATATAGCCAGTTGGTCGCACCGTATTTACTCTGGCCAAAAATAAGATTACACAGCAACAGCACGACCGACACGCCCGCCAATATCGGCCGGATTCGTTTCGTCCGATCGAGGTCGCGGAGGAACAGGCAGATGCAGAAGAACATCACCAGTCCGATGACAATCGAAATCAGCTGCGTCAGGCACCGATCCGGTTCGGAGGATGCCGTAATCGCCATGCTGATGGTGGACATGAAGAAAGCGATGAGCTCGATTTCGAAGCCCTTCCGTCCCATGGCTTTACCCGTCAGGATGTAGACCCACATCAGCACGCCAAGGAGCAGGATGGAAAGAAGCGCCGTTCCGGAGATCTCCGTTCCCATGCTGATAATCAGCTGGATTACCGTCAGCACCTGGAATATCGTGATGCCCAGCATGGCGGACCACGGTGCCAGCGGCTCTTTGTCCATCGTCCGGAGTTCTTCGTTGTTCTGGGTCTCCTGCAGGCTGATGGACGCCAGCGTCGCATGGACGCCGCCCAGCGTAATTTCATCGCCCGCTTCGATAATGTATCGGTGGCCCGGCTCTAGCCGTCGGCCGTTCACCAGGGTCCCGTTGGTGGAACCCAGGTCCTTAATCATCCACTTCTCTTCGGAACGGCGGATTAAGAGCGCCTGGTTCTTCGATACGGTCTTCTCCTTAATCCGAAGATCCACCGAGGAAGACCGGCCGATAACATTCTCCCAATGCGTAATCGGAAGGCTGATGCCGCCATCCACATAGAGATATCCCCACACCTCCGGCGTAGCCCGCGTGGAGAGCAGCGAGATAATGCACATCAGCAGAATCCAGACGGCCAGCATCACGAATATCACCCGAAGTCCGGTGGTGACGTATTTGGCCAGCACGGGATTCGTGTTCGCATAAGTTAATATGGAGTTGAAAACACTGTTAATGGTATCCACTATAACCTACCTCATCATTGGTATCTCAACAGAATCACGCGGAACCGGAATCCCATGTACTCGAAATCGCACGGAATCCAACTCCACTTCGTCACTTACTTCGTTGAACAGATTCTCAGTGCCATCGCACTTCCATTCAATCTGAATTCTATAAATCGCAGAATCAATACAACAACCTGCGGGTGGCGAAAAATATATTCCGCCGTCCCGCAGGCCTCATCTCGTCTATTTCTTCCAGGAACTCTTCAGTCCAACGATGCTGTTGAAGACCTTCTCCTCGTCGTTCGTCAGCTCGCGGTCTGCAATATAATATCCCTTGCGGAAGAACTGGAAGCGCTCTTCCGGCTTCACGTCCTTCACGGATGGCTCTGCATATCCCCAAGTATCCTCCAGGGAATCCGGGTTGAACACCAGCGAGCCATCTTCCGCCTCGTCCATCATGTATCCGTATTCCCGGATGCGAATACGAACTGCGGTGCTGGCTTCCACGAAGTGAATGGTTCCCTTAACCTTACGGCCATCCTTCGCCTCGCCGCCGCGGGTATCTGGGTCATAGGTGCAGAGAAGCTCGCGAATTGAGCCGTCTTCGTTCTTCACCACCTCATTGCAGGTGATGAAGTAAGCGCCCTTGAAGCGCACTTCATTGCCCGGGAAGAGGCGGAAATACTTCTTCACCGGCACTTCCATGAAATCATCTCCGTCAATCCAGAGTTCCCGACCGAACGGAATCTCCCGTTCACCCAGTTCCGGCACCTTGCGGTTGTTCTCCACGCGGCACATCTCAATCTGGCCTTCCGGATAGTTCGTAATGATGACCTTAATCGGGTTCGTTACGACATGAATGGCCGGCACCTTGTCCTGCAGGTCATCCCGAACCGCTGCTTCCAGCTGCGCGATATCTACCGTCGAATTGGCTTTCGCTACACCAATCTCATCGCAGAATGCGCGAACGGCTTCCGGCGTGTATCCTCTGCGGCGGATACCGGCGATGGTCGGCATTCTCGGATCGTCCCATCCGTCCACCAGCTTCTCGTCTACCAGTCTCTTGAGGTAACGCTTGCTCATCAGCGTCCGCGTGATGTTGAGGCGCGCGAACTCAATCTGGCGCGGCGGATTCGGCCACAGCCCCACTTCACGCAGTACCCAGTCGTACAGCGGCCGGTGATCCTCGAATTCCAGCGTGCAGATGGAATGCGTGATTCCCTCGATGGCATCTTCAATCGGATGCGCAAAGTCGTACATCGGATAGATGCACCACTTGTCTCCGGTATTGTGATGTGTCGCATGCGCCACGCGGTAAATAATCGGGTCTCTCATATTGATATTCGGCGAGGCCATGTCAATCTTCGCGCGGAGCACAATCTCTCCGTCCGCGAACTCGCCGTCTCTCATGCGCTGGAACAGGTCCAGATTCTCTTCCACGCTTCTGTTCCGGTACGGGCTCTCCTTGCCCGGCTCGGTCAGCGTGCCGCGGTATTCCTTAATCTGCTCCGGTGTCAGGTTGCACACATACGCCTTACCCTTCTTAATCAGAATAACCGCCGCATCGTACATCTGGTCGAAGTAATCCGACGCCCACAGGCGCTTGTTCCACTCGAAACCCAGCCAGTGCACGTCCTCCTCGATGGCGTCCACATATTCCGTATCTTCTTTCACCGGATTCGTATCGTCATAACGGAGATTGCAGGTGCCGCCATATTTGAGGGCGGTTCCGAAGTTGAGGCACAGGGACTTTGCGTGTCCAATGTGCAGATAGCCGTTCGGTTCCGGCGGGAAACGGGTCGCAATGTGATCCCACTTGCCACTCTCTAAGTCGCCGTCAATGATGTCGTGAATGAAATTGCCGCGCATCTCTTTATATTCGTTCGTTGTCTCGTTGCTCATTCCAGCCTCCAAAAATCTTAGTACAGTTATAGTCATTATAGCACAGCGAATGCCATAAATAAATCATTTCGGTAGCCATCGTCACCAACAAAGGGTGCCGATTCGCTCGGCACCCTCGGAAATTCTGTCGTGGCATAATTTATTTTTGGCAGATAATTACCGGCTAAAAACAGGTTCGCACCCGCCTGCGTTTCCGCCCTAGATATCCGTTCTCGCCAGGATAGCCGCCGGCGTCTTGCGCAGCGTGCGGAAGACCGGAAGGAGACCTGCCAGCAGGTTGAAGCCCAGGAGCACGCCGAAAGCAATCAATGCCACCAGCGGATTCAGCACATACTGATCCGCCAGGGAGGACAGGCCGAGCGACAGGCTGTACAAGCCGCCGTAGGCCATCGCGATGCCCGGGATGGCGGTGAGTACGGTGATGACCACGACTTCGCCGGCGAACATGCGGTAGATGTCCTTCTTCTTGAGACCGATGGCGCGGAGCGTTCCCACCTCCTTGATGCGGGAGAGGAACGACGAACGCAGCATCAGGAAGATCTCAATCAGCGACACGAAGAGCAGCACGCCTGCCACAATCAGCGAGGAACGGAGGCTGTTCCGGTGCTCCCGGATGTAGCTGGTGCGGTCACGCTCATAGTTGATTTTTGCCGAGTAACCGGCATCCTTGAGGGCGGTCAGCGCCGCATACGTGTCCGTCGCGTAGACCGAGCACTGCTTCTGCTTCGCGATGTAGTTCTGTCGAATCGTGTCCTTGCTGACATAGTAGATGTCATTCTGGTAATCGCTGGTGTAGAAACCCACCAGCTTGAGCTTATGGCCGTTCACCTTCTTGGAGATGGTCTTGCCGATGGTATATCCTTCCTCGCCATTGTGCGAGTTGTTCACCACCACCTCGTAGGTGTCCTTCGGGGCGCTTCCCTTCTTGATCTTGAGCGCCGAGGAACGGAGGTCGTAGTTCACGATGGTCGTGCTGTCCGATGCCTCTTCCTCATCAGAGTAAATCTCCCCGTCCATGCTGTAATCTGAGAAATCCGATGCCGTCTCATCGGTTCCCTCCTCCGCATTGGCGAGCACGTCGATGGTCTGGCTCTTCGGGAAGAAAATCGACGGCGAATTCGTATCCGACACGCCCACGATGGTGTAATCCGACAGCTTGGAGATCTTCGCAGTTCGCCCGATGAAGTCGTCCAGCGTGGTAACGCCCACGGTATCGGCGATTCCGCTCTTCAGATATTTGTCCAGAATCATGCGGTCCACGACAATCTCGTGGCTCTTCTCCGGGAGCCGGCCCTTGATGATGTCCTCCTGTGTCAGCTCCTCCGCATGCGTCAGGGAGCCTGTTATCCGCGAGCTGAGCGTCGACGTCTGGTAATAGTCGTCCAACGGCAGCCGCACCACAATCCGGGTATTCCCCGGCATCACGTAGTCCACGCCGTCCATCTTGCGGATGGCCTTCAGAATACTCTCATCGTGCTTCGGGTTGGACACCGTGATGTAATGGCTATTGGTAGTCAGGAAGTCCTTCTCCTGGATGTTGAAGATACCGAAAATATTGCTGATTCCGGCAAAAGTAAATGCCGCCGCAAAAATGAACCCGACCAGGAGCAGCTTCTTCAGCTTGCTGAAGTTCTTAACGCTCTTCCATCCGCTGGTGAGCATGTTCCACGGCGTGTAGACGGAAGTGTATTTCGCCTGGAAGCCCTCCGGCATGTATTTATCGTAATCGAACTGGTTGTCCTCGTAGATGCTCGAATCCATCGCCGAGTAGTGATCATCAATCATCTCGATATTCGACGTCTCGTCCACCACGTGATAGGCCCCGCCGGTATTGATATACAGGTTGCCGCCGCGAATGACCAGCTTGATGTTGGCTTCGCGAAGCTGATCCTGATACAGATCCACCGTGGCACCATCCTGCCGGAATCGAACGGCGTGGTCCATATCCTTGAGGTAGATCTTGTTCTCGAGCTGGTAGTCCAGCCGCTTCGACTCATCATTCAGTCGGTCATCCACGACCTTGCCGTCCTTGAGCCGCACGATGCGGTCCGCATAGAATTCAGCGATGTCCGTCTCGTGTGTTACCAGAATGACCAGACGTTCCTTCGACATGGTCTTGATGATATTCATAACCTCAATGGTATTGGAGCTATCAAGGTTCCCTGTCGGCTCATCGGCGATGATGATGCGCGGGTTCTTCGCAATGGCGCGGGCGATGGCCACACGCTGACGTTGTCCGCCGGATAGCGCATCCGCCGGCTTGTTGCGGAAGGCGTAGATGCCAACTGCCTTGAGGCAGTAGTGAACACGCTCGGTAATCTGCTTCTTATCCCGGATGCCGACCATGCGAAGCGGAATCGCAACGTTCTCGAAGACCGTGCGGTTATCCAGCAGATTGAAATTCTGGAAGATGTAGCCAATCTTGGCATTCCGGATGGTGTCAATCCGATTGGCACGCTTCCCGGTAATGCACTCATTATCGACATAGATTCGGCCGGAATTCACCTTGTCCAGACCGCCGATGGCATTGAGAAGTGTCGTCTTACCACAGCCGGAAGGGCCCAGGAGCGCGACGATGCCGCTTTCCGGAAGTTCCAGGGAGGTGTCGTTGATGACATGGATCTCGTTGGCCTTGCGGCGATTGAAATATTTATTGACCTTCGTCAGCTGAATCATGCTCTACACCTCCTCTCTGTAGCTCTTCATGGCGCTCTTACTGAATATCTTGCGGGAATACCGGTTCGCAATCAGCAGCGACATCAGGAGAAGCGCCGCTAAGAGGATTAAGTAATTCAGCGGATTCAGGAACGAGAGCTGCTTACTCAGGCTTGCTGCCGGGATAATTCCGCGGCGGGCCAGGATGGATGCCCCGGCCACGAGGCCATAGGAAATGGCCATCATCAGCACCAGCTCCACCCGCAGGATGTTATCCGTATTGCGCTTGGTGGCGCCCAGGATTCGCAGCGTGGAATAATACGAATTCCGCGACCGCATAATCAGGCGGATGACCGCATAGGCGATGAAGAAGAGCACCACGAATTCCACGGCCATGGTTATGATGGAAATGGCTTTGTTGATGAAGGTAAACTCGGCCGAGTTGCCCTGCATCGTATCCTTGAGGACCAGTGCCTTGTAACCGGCCTTCTCCAGCGCCTCCGAAGTCGCTTCGGATTGCTGCTCGTCCTTCATGTAGACGCTACTCTGGTAATTGCCCTTGTTGAACAGCGTGTTGTAATCCGAGCGGCTGATGTAGATATTCGAGGAGTACAGATCATAATCGTTCTTCGAATATCCCAGCAGTTCTTTGATGGTGCTCTGCTTGAACACCTTCGAAATTTTGAGGGTCTTGTCATCTGTGAAGTAATGCGTCTCGACGTGAACGCCCAACTTCTTGCCGGTCGCATTGCCGTCATCGAAGTACTGGTACGCCTGGTCTTCCGAGATATAGACCTCGCCCTTCGGCACATTCGAGGACGGATAGACCACCTGGTAGCCGTTAAAGTCTTCCTTCGTTCCGCCATAATTCAGCGTCACACTCGCGGACATCGCGGTGGATTTGACCAGCACCCGCGCTGCCACATTGTCCGTAACGTAGATGAAAGTATTTCCGTTCGTCGCCCGGTCCGTATCCGCATCCAGATACACCACACCCACGATGGACACCTTGTCCTTCAGCAGGCGGTCGCTGGAGTTCCGATACGGCTGGATATAATATTTCTTCCCCAGGATCTTCTCTCCCATGGATTTGACCGCGTCATAGCAATAGCTCTCTTCATCCACGGCGATAACCGCCTCGGTGTCCTTCTCCGGCATGCGGCCGATACTGATCTTGTCGGAATCCAGACTGCTCACCGGATACATCGGACCACTGATATCGTAATTGGACGTCTCGAACATGATACCGGTGTCAATGCCGGAATCGCATTTGACAATGTAGTCGATGTTGTCCATCTTCTGAATCTTGTCATAATCGGCGGTGGTGAAGGAACTGCCATCCTTCTTCGTCACAACAATCCGCTCCGCCGAGGTATCGGTGAAATACCCACTATAGCCGAGCAAATACGTGTTGTGCCAGGACTGCAAGGTCGATGTGTACTGTCCCATGACGGCTGCGGCCACGAAGACATATACCACCAGCAGCAGGATGAACTTCGCCGGCAAGTTAAATGTGTTCCGAACGCCCAGACGAATCTGGGAGCCGGTGGAAATGCTGCCGTAACCGGTCTTGCGAGTGGAAGCACGGCGGGATACAGTAGCGGTACTTGCGCCACTTCTGCCGCCGGATTTCCGGTTCGCTTCTCTATCCAATCTCTTGTCCGGCTTCTGATCGGATTTCTTATTTCCTGCTCTGCTGCCTTCCCCATCTCCGGCTTCGGACAAGTGGCCCGAAGCGTCTTTC
>CAVGMK010000078.1:0-29772 GCA_963630135.1 Oscillospiraceae bacterium | reverse complement strand
ACAATGATGCAATCGCTTCTTCGTCGCCCGCGAGTTAGGCATTCCCGATGCGGCTCGGATTCATCGGCCTGAGCCTATCCCAGGTAACGGAATACGCCCTGAACCTTTCCAACGATGGTGCAGTCCGGAACGATAATCGGATCCATCTCGTCATTCTCCGGCTGGAGCCGGATGTGTCCGTTCTCGCGATAGAATCTTTTGACCGTCGCTTCGGCCTCATATTCTCCATCCACCATGGCCACCACGATATCGCCGTTGCGCGCTTCGTGTTCCTCGCGAACGATGATGTAGTCGCCGTCATTGATGCCGCTGTTAATCATGCTGTTGCCGTGAACGGACAGGATGAAGCTGTTACCGCGTCCTAAGAAACGGGAAGGGAACGGGATGTATTCGTCGATGTTCTGTTCGGATAGAATCGGTACGCCGGCGGCAACCCGTCCGATAATCGGTATCATCGTCGTGTTGGTGTCATCCAGCTCGAAGAGATTTCCCGGCTGGGACGTTTCGTCTGCCGAGGCGCCATTGGCCATCTGTGCGTTTCCCTGCAACCCCTTGGTCTTCGTCCGTTCTCTCTCTGAATCGACCACGACCAGCGCCCGAGGCTTGCTCGGATCCTTGCGGATGAGCCCCTTGGCCTCCATCGTGTTGAGATCCTTGAAGACGGTTGAAGTCGATTTGATATCGAGCGCTGTGCATATCTCCCGAACCGTCGGCGGGAAACCCCGTTCGAGAATAGTATCCTTCATGTATTGCAGGATCTTATCCTGGCGTTCTTCACACTTACTCATATACTACCTCCTGAATCTAAGGTATCGGTGATGGGCTTGCATTCGTTATACCGCAGGTGCTGCGTCCATGATGCGGCTTTGCTATCGAAGTACAGCAACCTTCGCTGTGTAGCTACAGCCGCGTTGTCTTCCCGCCCATCGTGTGATTCACCGGCAAAGCCGCGATGTCCATCGCGCGGTAATGCAAGCCGTATCATAGCAGGGAGCTGCCGCGACGCCGGAAATCCTCCGGATTTCCGGTTGCTGCACGCTTACAGCAACGTCAGCGAGTTGATATTCATCGGCGAACCGTAGTTGTTCCAGTCATCGTAAATCAGTCCGCTCTGACGGATGATGATGTCGCCCACCTTGCCATCAATCTTGCTGAATGGCAGCGTCTTGTGGTACGTTACCAGACTGTCCTTGTAATGGAAGACGAAACCGGTACGGAACAGCTCCTTCTCCAGCGGATACTGGTATTCCGCGATGTCGCAGAGCAGGTCGAACAGGTCGTCGCCCTCGGTCGCGAATACGTTATCGAGCGTCAGATTCGAGTAGTTGGCGCGAATCTGCACTTCATGTCCGTTGAAGCGGTCCAGGAATGCGGTCAGCTTCTCCTTCGTCGTCGGATCCTTCGCGTCCTCGAAAATAACGCAATTGATGCGGTGACGAATCTTCAGCAAATCGAAAATCTCATCCGAGCACTCCTTGACGTAGTGCTTCAGATGTCTCGACACGTTCACGCAGGAAATCATATCGCTGTGGCGGTTCAGCACCTCGGCTACACGGTAGATGTCCTGAGTCTCGTTGGTTGGCAGCGTCGTGTTGATGTACAGGTTGTGCGATTCTTTCACGTGCGCGATGAGATCTTCCAGAGCATTCAGCTCAGCCAGTGGCTCTCCGCCGGTGAAAACAACATCGTTATGTGGAAATATCCGGTCCAGCAAATCTAAGGAGCGGTAGCAGCGATCCAGATCGAATGAGGATGAATCCCTGTACTCCTGCTTATTGACGCAGAACGGACAACTGTTATTACAGTCATATGGCACAAACATGGTGACGGTTGGCCCTATCTTGATTTTCTCCATACTATCATTATCCCCCTGAAGTTCAGTGTGCAATTGCATGTACATATATCCAAAAATTCCCTTAATTATAGCACGCAGGAAATTGTTTTGTAAACGTATGTTTATTCTGTGACATTCCGGCCGGTATGCCATGCAATGCTGTTGCCCTACGGTATCGCGTTCGTTCCGCCGGCATTGCCATCCGCCTGTCAAATGCAAGCCTCGGTGGACATTGATTCGGATGTGGCATTCAATTTGTCGTTCAATTTGTCATTCCACAGGCGGATGCTCCTTTCCGGAGCCGGTAGAGTAGTCGCTAGACTGGCATTCATTCGGTATCCATTCCGTTCCGATATATGTAATTAAACAGATATTGTCTATAATTTATCAAAATTTGTACGAAAATTGGTACAACCCTATGGCAAAATGTTCCGTAATTCTGTATAATAAAGTGGGTAAGATTTTAGGAGAGAACATGAATTATCAATTTAATCATCGAAAGTCAAGTGGGTTCATGCTGCTTGACTGGTTTAAGCTACTTCTCATTCTAATGGCCGTGTGGTTTATCCTATCCGGCATATTCGAAATCAAATTTATTCTCTATGGAGTGATTACTTCCGTAATCATTACTGCTTTATGTTTTCCATTATTCTTCATGAAAGGTATTCATTCTGATACCACTTATTTTCTCATTCAGGTAAACCTATTCAAATTTCTAATCTATTTTATCTGGTTGATGAAAGAAATCGTCAAGAGCTCCATCAGCGTTACCTGGAACGTATTCCGGGGCACGAAGTCTTTGAATCCTCAAATGGTATGGTTCCGGGCGGATTATGACAACCCGGCAGCGAGAGCGTTGCTGGCAAATTCCATTACCCTGACGCCGGGAACAATCACCGTGGATATTTCGGACGACGGAACCTATTCGGTACATGCGTTGACAGAAGAAGCCAAGGAAGGCCTTCTGGACGGCACCATGCAGCAGAAGGTGGCCGCGCTTTTTGGTGAGCAGATTGATGTGACGGTTCTGGATGTGGAGGACATGGAGACTGCTCGGGAGCAGGCGCACCTTGTAAATCCTACTTTTGGCCGGAAAGGAGCGATGAGAACCCTATGAAGATATTCTACACGATAATCGTGTTGGCGATGACCGCCATCGTGCTGCTGATGCTGTACAAGATGATCCGGCATCGGGATGCCTACGACAAATTGAACTCCATGTTTGTGATGAATACGAATATCGTGTTCATGATTCTTGTCTGGGGCTTGATTGACGGCCGTATGGACATGTACATCGACATTGCCATCAGCTATTCCATCCTGGGCTTCGTGACATCGGTAATTCTCGCAAAATACATCGGAGGAAGAAAATAATGGACATTCGAACAATGATTTCCGCATTGCTACTTGCGAGCGGCGCTATTTTCCTCTGGATTGCGGCGGTGGGCGTAGTGAAGTTCCCGGATTTCTACACAAGGCTGCATGCGGCCGGAATCGGGGATACGCTGGGTGCGTTCCTGCTGACGCTGGGAATTATGGTAAAAACAGGTTTCTCTATTCTGTCGCTGAAGGTGCTCTTAGTATACCTCTTCTACCTCTTCACGAATCCGCTGGGCACCAACCTGATTATTCTGGGGGCGATTCACGCGCGCGATTATCAGGGGTATACGAAGAAGCGGGTTCTCGCCGGCCGGAATGATAATATCGGTAATAGAGAACATAACAACGAAGACATTCCGGAATACGAGGCTGGCGAGGATGTAGCGGAGAATTTCCGGGTAGAACATAACGAACCGAATGAGAAAGAAAATACATCGGTAGATAGCAATTCGGAAAAAGATCCGGAAAACAATTCAACAGAAGAAAGCCCGGATGAAATGAACCGGGAAGAGATTGAGGGGAAAGGAGAGAACACAGATGTCCACATTGATGCTTGAAGCGATATTGCTTCTGTCATTGATTGCGATTACGCTGGTCGTCATATTCGGTAAGGATCTGATGGTCGTGGTTATTACGTATTGCGCATTCAGCTTTATCACCATGTTCCTGTATATTGTCATGGGTGCGCCGGACGTGGCTTTCACAGAAGCCGTAATCGGTGTTATCTCCACCATCTATTTCGTTATGACTCTGAGGAACATAGATCGGCGGTGCAAATGATGATGAAGAAAGTATTGCCGCTGGCAGTCATTCTTGCCTGCCTGGTGGGCCTGTTCTGTACCTTCGATTTCCTTCCGGATATTGGAGATAAGGATTCGGCGCCGAACACCCATACCACCCAGTATTATATTGAACACGCAACAACAGAGACGAATTCGCCGAACATGGTTACATCCATCATCGTCGATTACAGAGCGTTCGATACTATGTACGAGACGACGGTCATGTTCATCGCCGGCGTCGGCGTGGTGCTGATTCTGGCAAATAGCCCGAGCCGCAAGAAGAGAATCCGGACTCCGCAGGTGAAGCAGAAGCGGATGAAGAAGGGCGAGCCGGTATACCAGACGATTAATAAGGAAGTCATGATTACGATGATTGAGCCGCTGATTATGGTCTACGCCATCTACGTGCTGTTCCACGGAGAGGTGAGCTTAGGCGGCGGATTCCAGGCCGGCGCTCTGCTGGGTATGACCTACCTCTTGGACGTGATGGTTATTCCGGACCGGAACAGCCTGATGAAGCTCCCGAAGGAGCGCTCTGCAGCGCTGGGCGGCGTGGGTACATTCGTCTATGTCTTTACCGGAATACTCTGCATGGTGGGCGGTGGGCTCTTCCTGGAATTTGAAGCCCTGCCGTTCCCAATCGACGCGCTGGAGAAGCATTCAACCGGTATTCTGCTGGTGGAGGTTGGCGTAACCATCTGCGTTATGTCTACCATTATCACCATTCTGAACGCAATTATGGAAAGGGTACGTTTCGATGATAACGCAAATTGAAACATTGCTGGCGGCGAAAGGAATCTATTTTCTGACCATCCTTCTGCTGGTTCTGGGTCTGTACGGCATCGTTGTCTGCAAGAATTACATGAAGAAGCTCATCTGCATGAACATCATGCAGGTCGCCGTTATTTTCTTCTTCCTGTGCTTCGCGCAGAAGCAGGGAGGGACGATTCCGGTTGCACTCGAGACCATCGTTCACGCGGATGATTATATCAACCCACTACCACACGGCCTGATGCTGACCGCTATCGTTGTCAGCCTGGGTACAACCGGCGTGGGCTTAGCTTTGCTGACACGAATCAAAGAGAAATACGGAAGCATTGAAGAGAAAGACATTATAGAAGGAGAGAAGCAATTTCGATGAAGAATCTGCCAGCATATATCGTATTATTACCATTATGTTCGTCACTGCTGTCGCTGGCACTGTCGAAGATTCATAAACATCTCGGGCGGAACGTGGTTTTCTGCGCACTGATGGGATCCCTGGTTCTTTCCATCATTCAGCTCCGCACGGTGCTGGAGAGCGGCCCGATTCACTATGTGTTCGGTGCATACAAGATTCCTTACGGTATCGAATTCTCGGTGGACACCATCAACGCGGTGGTTGTCGTCATGATTTGCACGCTGGGCGTACTGTCCTGCATGTTCGCCTTTAACTTCGAGGATTTCGACAACGAGACGCAGATTGGCGGCGCCTATACCATGCACGGACTTCTGGTCCTCGGTATGGTTGGCATGACCATGACCGGAGATGTATTCAACCTGTATGTATTCCTGGAAATCACTTCCCTGACCGCTTACTGCCTGATTGCCATGGGTGGAAGCCGGGGCGTGGTCTCCGCGTTCCGTTACCTGTTAGTCGGAACGGTTGCCGCAACATTCTATCTGCTGGGCATCGGCATCCTGTATTCGGTAACCGGTTCGCTGAACATGGCGGATATGGCGGAATGCCTGAAGCAGGGGAACAATGACAATGCCATGCTGGTGGCCATGATGCTCCTGATTGTGGCATTCGGCATCAAGATGGCACTGTTCCCGTTCCACGGATGGCAGCCATCGGCTTATACGCATGCGAACACGGGCGCGCGTCCGCTGATTGCCGGCGCGATGGGCAAGATCCCGACTTACGCCATGTTCCGCTACCTGTACTGCGTGTACGGAACGGATTTCAAATATTTCAAATTCTTCCTGATTATCATCGGCATTCTGTCGGTATGCGGCATGATTTACGGCTCGATTCGCGCCATGGCGCAGACCGATATCCGCAAGATGCTGGCATACTCCAGCGTGGCGCAGATTGGCTATATCAGCCTGGGCTTTGCCATTGGCAGCCCGATTGCGCTGGCCGGCGCCTTCATGCATATGCTGGGACATGCCTTCATGAAGGGCGGTCTGTTCTTCGCCTCCGGCGCCATCAGCTGGCGGTATGGCACCTTCGACCTGAACGACTTCGGCAGAATCTACAAGAAAATGCCGATGACCGGTGGCCTGCTCGCCGTGGGCGCCCTGTCCATGGTCGGCATTCCGCCGACGGTGGGCTTCTTCAGCAAGTGGTACCTGGCTTACGGCGCTGCCGAGATGCACGAGTACATCTACATCTTCGTGCTTGTTCTCAGCTCGCTGCTCAATGCCATCTACTTCTTCAAGCTGATTGAGAAGACCTTCATCCAGGAGAAGAGCCCGAAGCCGGAGCTGCATGCCGTTCGCACGGCGGAAGTACCGGTGACCATCCTGATTCCGGTAGTAGTCAGCCTGCTGGCTATTCTCCTGCTGGGAATCTTTAATGTAAAGATCGTTGACATCCTGTTGATTTCGCTGAAAGGAGTGGCATTATGATTCTGACTGCCTTGGATTACAGACCGGGCCTCATCGTGCTTCTGCCATTTGTTGCAGCGTGTCTGATCTATGTACTCGGAGAGCATATTTCGCCGAATCTCCGGGAAGCCATCACCTTCGCGGCAGCGATTCCGATGGCACTTCTCGTCTATTCGCTGGTGCCGGAAGTATTGGCGGGGACGGAAATTGGTTTTACCCTGATGGAGATCGTCAAAGGCGTCAGCCTCCGGTTCTCGGTGGACGCGGCGGGCATGGTCTTCGCCTGCGTCGGCTCCACGCTATGGGTGGTGACATCGTGTTACTCCATCGGCTACATGCGCGGGCATGGGGAGCAGAACCAGACGGGCTACTATTCCGCGTTCGCGATGTGCCTGATGGCCACGATGGGAATCTGCTTCGCGGCCAATCTGCTGACGTTCTTCATCTTCTTTGAAATTCTGACGGTGGCGACGTATCCGCTGGTCGTGCACTACCGCGACGCGGAAGGCACGCAGTCGGGCCGCAAATACCTCGCGTACACGCTGATCAGCGGTCAGCTGTTCTTCGCGGGCATTGTCATCATCTACGCCTGCACGGGCACCATGGATTTCACGCCGGGTGGCTTCGTGAAGAGCGGTGACATCCCGATGCCGTGGATGCTCCTTGTGTTCTTCCTCATGGTGGGCGCGGGTATCGTCAAAGCGGGCGTGATGCCGCTTCACAGCTGGCTGCCGGCCGCCATGGTAGCGCCGACGCCGGTCAGTGCGCTGCTGCATGCGGTTGCCGTGGTAAAAGCAGGTGCATTCTGCACCTTACGGGTGGTTCTGTATGTGTTCGGACCGGAGACCGCAAAGGCCTGCCACGGCTCCGAAATCCTGGCGTGGATGGCAGTGGTGACCATTCTGCTATCGTCGCTGGTAGCCATTCGTAAGGACAATCTCAAGGCGAGACTGGCCTTCTCGACGGTGGGACAGCTGTCCTACATCGTGCTGGGCATCTCCATTCTGTCGCCTTTCGCGGCGACGGGTGCGCTGTATCATATCGTGGCGCACGCGTTCATGAAGATTACGCTCTTCATGTGTGCCGGTGCGATTTTCGTGACGACGCACAAGAAGAATATCAGCGAGATGGTAGGTATCTCGAAGCGGATGCCGGTGACCATGACCTGCTTCACGCTGGCGTCGCTGGCGGTAGCCGGATTCCCGTTCTTCGTGGGATTTGTCAGCAAGGCCAATATCATTATGGGCGCGATTTCCATGGGCAAGCCGCTGTTCGTCGCGACCCTGATTGTCAGCGCACTGCTGGCACTGACCTACTTGATGCCGGTGGTTTTCATCGCGTTCAAGAGAGATTTCAACAATACCGAATTCCCGGAATATGGCGAGGCAAGCCTGCCGATGCTGGCGCCGATTATCTTTACGACAATCTGCTCCATTCTGCTGGGTCTGATGCCGAATGCCGGACTTCATCTCTATGCGTTAGCGGAGATGGCCGGGAATGCGATCTTCGGCTTATTAGGATAGGAGGGCGTATCGTATGAAAGAATTCTTCTATTATTTCTTTACGGCCTTTGAAGGCGCGCTCGTCCTGATTTTCCTGTCGAAGGAACTGATGAACAAGCAGATTCGAAGAGACCACAATTATTATGAAGAGGGAGAAATACAAGAGGAGATGGAGATGCTGTCGAAAGCAAATCTAACGAAGAGTGCAGGTGACCGGATGCCGGAGAATGGAGGGTGCAAATGAGTCTACATAACCTTCATCCGGGCTTAATCATGGTATTCTTCGGATTCATCATCCTGATTCTTCCGGAGAAATACCGCAAATATCTGATGGTGATAGCGTCCGTGTGCGCACTGGCCGCTTCGGAGCTTCTGAATTCCGACAGCAGCCTGCCATTCCGGATTACGGATGGCATCACGCTGGAACTGATTCGTCCGGACAACGTGGCGATGGTGTTCCTGATGGTGTTCGGCGCCATTGCGGTCATCAATGCCATCTATGCCATGGATCTTCACAATAAGTGGGAGGCAGGAATCACCTGCTTCTATGTGGGAAGCAACATGGGTGTTGTACTGGCCGGTGACCTGATTACGTTCATTATCTGCTGGGAAATTTCAGCATTCGCATCGGCGTATATCGTATATGCCCGCCACAGCCGGAAATCCTCCCGGGCGGCATTCCGTTATATCCTGGTTCACTCGTTCGGCGGCAACATGCTGCTGGCGGGCGTGCTGGTGCAGATATACCATAATGGCATTGCCATTGCGAATATCTCGGAAGTCCATGGGGCAGCGTTCTGGCTGATGCTGATCGGAATCAGTGTGAACGCGGCGATTCCTCCTTTTACCGGATGGATTGCAGATGCCTATCCGGAATCCACAGAGGCAGGAACCGTATACATGGGCTCCTACACCACGAAGGCCGCCATCTATGCGCTGATTACGTTCTTCGCGGGCACGGATTTCCTGATCTACGTCGGGGCTTTCATGGCAATCTTCGCGGCGTGCATGGCGCTGCTGGAGAATGACATTCGCCGGCTGCTGTCGTACCACATTGCCAGCCAGCTGGGCATGATGATTGCGGCGCTGGGCGTCGGCAACGAACTGGGTATCGACGCGGCTTCGGCGCACGCGGTGACGAACATCTTCTTCAAGGGCGTACTCTTGATGTGTGCCGGCGCGATTCTCAAGGCGACCGGAACCAGCAAGATTACGGAGCTCGGTGGGCTTGGTAAGAAGATGCCGATTACTTCCGTCTGCTTCCTGATTTCGTCCATGGCAATTGCGGGTTTCCCGTTCCTCTCCGGCTTCGCCAGCAAGGCGCTCGTCATGGAGAGCCTGCATGGATATGGGGATGGCCTTCCGGCAATCTTGATTACGGTGGCCGGCGTCGGAACTTTGCTCTCGATTACGCTGAAGATTAACTATTTCGTCTTCTTCGGCGAGTGCCATCGGGATGTTCATATAGAGACGACGACCCATTCCATGGTGGTAGCGATTGTGATTGGCACAGTGATGTCGGTCATCATCGGTATTCGCCCGACGCTGCTGTATCAGCAGCTGGCGTACCAGACCATCGTGGATCCGTTCACCTTGCCGCATATCATGGAGTACGTGGCGATTATCATCGGCGGGGCGATTCCGTTCTTCATCACGCTGCGTATCATGAAGCCGCATGATGAAATCAGCCTGGATTTCGACTGGTTCTACAGAAGACCGCTGCCGAAGCTGATCCATGCTCTGTCCGTTGGCATTCATAATCTGCTAATCTGGTTCGACCAGCATGTTCTCCAAGGGGTTCACTATTTCGGTTCGCACCTTGGGAATCCGTATCTCTGGACGGAGCAGTCCTCGAATATCCGGATTAAGTCCATGTCCTTCGAGAATGAGGACCGGCTGATTGGCGATGTCATCCAGGTTATCCTGGCGGTATTCATCATCATGGTTGCCGCGGCGGTGTGCGTGGTGATGCATGGGTAAATTATCGGTGACTGGATTGTCGATAATTCGATTGTGGACATTGAGATAGATTGAGATAGAAACAGAATAAATCCCCCGGCGTGCCCTGATGGGAGCTTCCTTGCCGGGGGATTGCTATATACATTATTTGGATAAATTATTGGAAATACCATGACACGTCATTTACATCGCGGTGGTAATACTGTAGCTGGCAATAGTAGGAATCTTTGCGTCATTACGCCAGGAAATCATTCATTAATGATATGGGATGATGTAATTGCCACGGTAGCGAATGGTAAGGATTACTGCATCAAGAGGGAATTCGTGAACAGCTCCGTCTCCCGGGCGAGCCGCTCGAAGGGTAGTCCGACCACGTTCTCGTAGTCGCCTTCGTAGGATTCAATATATTCGGAGAAGGCCTCCTGGATGCCGTAGGCGCCGGCCTTGTCGAATGGCTGTGCGGTCCGGATGTATTCCCGAATCTCCTCGTCGGAATAGTTCTTACAATGAACCAGCGTGGTCTCGCAGAAAGAGTGCTGCTTCCGGGTTGCGATATCCAGCAGGGTGACGCCGGTCATGACCTGGTGGAACGTGCCGCGGTAGAGGGCGAGCATGCGGAAAGCATCTTCTTCATCCACGGGCTTTCCGAGGATTTCGTCCTTGTAGACAATCGTGTCTGCGGCTATAATGAGTCCGGATGGGAAGTCGGAAGTCTGGAGACTGCCGAAGCACGCCAGTGCTTTTTTGGCCGAAAGGAGCTGAACGGCTTCCTCCGGTCCGATGGAATCCGGTAGCGATTCGTCGGTATCGGTTGGGCGAATGAGCACGTCTACGCCGTGGCGGCGCATAATTTCGCGGCGGCGGGGAGACTGCGAGGCGAGAATAACGGGGGTAATGTCCTGGAGCTTCATGGGTGATATCGAGTCCTTTCTATATCGTATATTATCGTATGTATATTTATATAATATCGCATAATCACAAGATTGTATGAATGTAATTCCAATGCGTGTGACGGCGAGGTTGTCGGCGGCGACTACCGGTGAAGGCGATATGCCGAATGCAATCGCTCTTCCGATATTGTAGCACATCAGCCGGTACATCGGCGGAGAAAAAGGAAAAAATGCTTGACGGAGGCGGATGCGTGGGGTATCATATTATGGTCAAAGAAGAAGTTATCCGCTTCTCACCGTACCACGGGCGTGCGTACGGTACAGATTTACAAGCTTTTATCTTGTTTTTGTTGCGGATACTTCTGTATCCGCTTTTTTAATGTATGGAGGTAAGAGCGATTAGTAGAGATCACAGAGACAAAGACAGCAGGCAGATCAATGAAGAGATCCGCGCTAAAGAAGTTCGCGTTATCGATGCGCAGGGAGAAATGCGTGGCATTCTCAGCATCAAAGAGGCGCTGGCGTTGGCTGAGGAAAGCAATCTGGACTTGGTAAATGTTTCGCCGAATGCTGAACCGCCGGTATGCAAAATACTGGACTACGGAAAGTATCGTTATGAACTTCAGAAGAAAGAAAAGCAGTCGAAGAAGAACCAGAAGGTGACGCAGGTCAAAGAGGTTCGTCTCAGCACTTTCATCGAAGAGCATGACATACAGGTTAAAGCGAATACAGCCAAGAAGTTCTTGCAGAATGGGGACAAGCTCAAGGTGAGCCTCCGTTTCCGCGGAAGAGAAAGAGATTATACATCGAAGGGTTTCGATGTCATGAATCGCTTCGCGGAAGAGGTTGCGGAGTTCGGCGTTGTCGAGAAGAAGCCGAAGTTCGAAGGCAGAAGCCTGACCATGTTCCTGGGACCAAAGAGCAACAAATAAGTTTTAATTTAGGAGGAAAGCGTAATGGCAAAAAACAAAATGAAGTCTCACAGAGGCGCTAGCAAGAGAATGAAGCTCACCGGATCCGGAAAGCTGAAGAGAAACAAGGCATACAAGAGCCATATCCTGACCAAGAAGACGGCGAAGAGAAAGAGAGGACTGAGAAAGTCCACAATTCTGACAAGTGCAGATACAAAGCGTATGCTGAGATCGTTGGCGAAGTAATCAGGGAGGTATAAGAATATGGCAAGAGTTAAGAAGGGTGTAACCGCACACAAGAGACACAAGAAGATTCTGAAGCAGGCAAAGGGCTTCTATGGCCAGAAGAGCAAGAACTTCAGAGCAGCTAATCCGGCTGTAATGAGAGCACTGCGTTCTGCTTATGTAGGTAGAAAGAACAAGAAGAGAGAGTACAGAAGACTCTGGATCGCCAGAATCAATGCTGCGGCAAGAGCTAACGGCATCAGCTACAGCAAGTTCATGAACGGTCTGAAGAAGTCCGGCATTGAGATGAACAGAAAGATGCTGTCGGAGATGGCTATCTATGATCCGGCTGGCTTCGCTGCTCTGTGTGAGACCGCGAAGAAGGCGAACTAATCATGGACTATGTGATTAGCCATTTCTGGACCATCATCATCGGTACCTTTATTGTGGCGTTCTTTGCGGTACTCTGGTGGTACCTGATGGACAAGAACGCGCGCCTCAAGCGGGAGCGTGCTCAGGCGAAAATCGCCGAGGCAAAGCGCCGGAAGGAAGCGAGAGAAGCAACAGAGGCGATGAATATAAGTGATAATTCCGGAGATGGGAATTCGCCGGCGTGATGATTCTGGCTGTCCGTGATGATGAGATATAATCGGATATTGTATCGAAGCCATCCGGGACGAGAAGGAATTATTCGCGACAGAGGATTCAGAAATCAGAAATCAATAAGGAGAGGGTGCTGCGGCATCCTCTTTTTTTCGTATGCGATTCGCACAATGGATGCATATCTTTATCGAACACTGAAGCGTTCGGATATGTCGCGTAGGCTGCACATGAATCTTCTGACGGAATGCCGGAGCTGCAATGGCCGGAAGTGTACGACGCAATACAGCTTGCTTTTGGCTCAAGGGCTACATGGGAGAATTTACAATTCTGAAAGATATCCATACAAAGAACTGTCTTGACACATGCAAGGATAAGTGTTAACTTTAGTCTTGCGTTATCTCAAATTCGCAAAGATCAGAATGGACTCCCAGAAGAAGAAAGAACGGGAAAGAGTCGGATAAGAAAGAACCGGAAAACAGCAAAGAAGCGAGGACAGAGAAGCGGAGACGAGGTAAAGAAGCAAGAACGAGAGAAAGAACATAATGGGGTAGGGCAGAATGGACAAGTTCAAGGCATTCCTGAAACGGAAGAATATTGAATTCAGTGTAAAAAGATATTTTCTCGATGCGCTCTCCGCGATGGCGCTGGGCCTCTTCGGCTCGCTGCTGATTGGCACCATCCTGAAGACGCTGGGCGAACAGATTCTCGCGCACTGCGCGGCGACCGGCGGGGTGGCCAGCATGGCGAATTTCCTGGTGAGCGCCGGAACGGCGGCCAGCGGCATGATGGGGGCGGCAATCGGCGTGGCCGTTGCGTCCAGCCTGCAGGCGCCGAATCTGGTTATTTTCTGCAGCGTGGTTACCGGCTCCGTCGGGGCGACCCTGGGCGGACCGGCCGGCGCATTCATCAGTGCCGTTATCGGCGCGGAGTTCGGTAAAGCCGTCTCCAAGGAAACGAAGATTGACATTATCGTTACACCGGCGGTGGTGATTCTCATGGGACAGCTGACGGCATCGCTTATCGGACCCGGCGTATCTGCCCTGATGAACGGCTTGGGTTCCATCATCATGAACGCGACCCAGATGCGGCCGTTCGCCATGGGCATCATCGTGGCTGTTGTTGTCGGCTTGGTGCTGACGGCACCGATTTCCAGCGCAGCGCTTTGCGTCATGCTCAGCCTCTCCGGCCTCGCCGGCGGAGCGGCGGTGGCAGGCTGCTCTGCCCAGATGGTGGGCTTTGCGGTAGCGAGCTTCAAGGAGAATGGCGTAGGCGGTCTCGCGGCTCAGGGCCTGGGAACTTCTATGCTGCAGGTATCGAACATCATACGGCATCCGATGATTCTGATTCCGCCGACGGTGGCATCCGCAGTTGTCGGACCGGTATCGACCGTTCTCTTTCATATGCAATGTACGCCGGTAGGAGCCGGCATGGGGACATGTGGATTGGTTGGCCAGATTGGCACCTTTACGGCCATGGGTTTCTCATGGAGTATCCTGGGGATGGTACTTATGACCCATGTCCTCCTTCCGGGCGTCATCGCATATGTTGTGGATTTCGGCATGAGAAAGGCCGGATGGATACATGATGGAGATTATAAATTAGACCTCTAAATTGCATATAAGTTGAATTAAACACCTCGTTGTGGTACCATTCTTGTATGTCAGTCGCATCGGCGATGCCGGGTGATGGCACAGGAATGAATAACGAGGTGTTTTCATATGCTCCGCATACTGGAAGAGAAGAAATTAATAGTGACGATTGTAACGGCTGTACTGGTGGTGTTGTGTGGCATCCTGTGGTGGCTTACGCACCGGTACGACATGAAGGTGCCGAACACGTACAATTACGAGGATCTGACGGAATACATTACGCTCGGCAATTACAAGGGCATTGAATACACGCGGAACGTCGAGAAGGTCACGGATGCGGATGTGCAGGAGAAGATTGATGCCGCATTGAAGGAGGCCAGCACGACGGAGGATGTTACCTCCGGTACGGTCGGAAGTAAGAGCACGGTGAAAATTGATTTTACCGGAAAGATTGACGGTGAAGAATTCGATGGCGGCTCTTCCGAAGATTACACGCTGGATATCGCGAATGATAGCATGATTGACGGGTTCAGCGAGGGCATCGTGGGCCACAAGGTTGGCGACGAATTCGACCTGAATTTGACGTTCCCGTCGGATTACTCGAACACGGATGTGGCCGGCAAGGATGTCACGTTCACCATCAAGGTGAATGCCATCGTGAAGACGGTGACGCCGGAGTACAACGACGCCTTCGTCAAGAACAACACGGATTACAAGACGACCGAGGAATACGAGAAGGCGATACGCAAGGAGCTGAAGGAAGCGAACGAGCAGGAAGCGGACGAAGATGCCTATTCCACCATCTATGCCAAGATTGTGAAGGCCAGCGAGGTGAAGAAGTACCCGGAGACGGAGCTCGAGGCGGCGGAAAATACCATGACGACCACCTATCAGTCCATGGCGGAGAGCTACGGAATGGAGTTTCAGGATTTTCTGAAGCAGTATCTCAACATGGATGAGTCGACCTTCAACAAGAAGGTGAAGGCGTATGCGAAGAACATCGTAAAGCAGCAGCTCGTCTCGCGCCAGCTGGCGAGGGAGCTCGATGTCGAGATATCCAACAAGGAGTACGACGCGTACATCGAGGATCTGCTGCAGACGAACGGCCTGACGAAGAGCACCTTCAAGGACAAAATGGGTTCGAATCTCAAGGATTATGCCGAACAGAATAATCTGTACGACGGCATGCTCTACAATGAGGTGATGGCGAAGGTCATTAAACTGTGCAAGGCGAAGTAATGAATGCAGACTGCCAGAATTCGCTTCGTATGGGTGATTCCGGTAAGACAACCGAGGCAGGCGCTAATGGGACAATCAACCCGAGGGTGTTATGGCAGCGTAGCGAAGACGAACGAATCTAGATAGAGTAATCAAGACGCGGTAATGAGGAGGTTACAACATGAAGTGCCCGTATTGCAACAATTCTGATACCAAAGTAATTGACTCCCGTCCGGTGGAGGAGGGGCTGGCGATTCGCCGCCGCCGCGAGTGTGAGAAGTGCAAGAAGCGTTTCACGACCTTTGAGAAGATTGAGAATTCCCTGCTCGTGGTGGTGAAGAACGATGGCCGCCGGGAGAGCTTCGACCGTAACAAATTGATTAACGGCCTGCTCAAAGCCTGCGAGAAGACGAAAATTACCTACGAGGACGTGGAGAAAATTGCGGACCGCATCGAGCGCGGCCTCAACAATACCATGGAGAAGGAAATCGAGAGCAAGATGATTGGCGCCCTGATTATGGACGAGCTTCGCGATCTGGATCAGGTGGCTTACGTGCGCTTTGCGTCGGTATACCACAAGTTCACAGACGTCAATACTTTCGTGCAGGAGGTCAATCGCCTCCTGGAAGCGGACCGTTCCCGCCCGCAGCCGAAGAAGGTGAAGGAAGAGACGGAATCGTCCTCGGCGTCGTCCGATAGACAGAGTAAATAATCAGCATTGGAATAAGAGGTAAAAATATGATTCGTATTGCAATTGATGGTCCGGGGGGAGCCGGGAAGAGCACCATCGCCAAGCTCGCCGCGGAGAAGATGAACATGGAGTATATCGATACCGGTGCCATGTACCGCGCGATTGGTTGGACTTTCGCGAAGAATGGCGTGGACACCACGGACGAGAAGGCCGTGTCGGAAGTGCTGGAACGGACGGAAATTGATTTTGACCACAATCACATCTATGTGAATGGGGTGGATGTCAGTGGCGAGATTCGCACGCCGGAGATTTCGAAGGCGGCATCGATCTGTTCGCAATTGCCGGCGGTTCGGACGAAGCTGGTGGCGTTCCAGCGGCAGATTGCCGCAGGCAAGAGCGTGGTGATGGATGGCCGCGATATCGGTACCAACGTGCTGCCAAATGCGGAGGTGAAGATCTTCCTCACCGCGGATCCGATGGTTCGGGCGAAGCGGCGTTATAACCAGCTGATAGAAGCGGGGAAGGAAGCGAACCTGGATTCCATCTTCGAGGATATCAAGGAAAGGGATTACCAGGATACGCACCGTGCGCTGAACCCGCTGATGCAAGCGGAGGATGCGGTCTTGCTGGACACTTCTGACATGACGATTGATGAAGTGCTGGAGACAATTGTGAATATGGCGGAGGCGAGAAATGAGCAGTAAGAAATTCAAGAAAAATCGGAACAAGTCCACGAAGCAACCACGGAAGCTGAATCGGGAAGGACTGGCGGCTCTTCAGAAGTGCCGGTTCTTCATCTATCTGATGTTCGTGTTCACGATATTGATGATGCTCTATTCGCCGATTGCCAATCTTTTCCACGTGAAAGAGACGAAGATTCTGTACGGTATGGTGCTGATGGTAGCGTGCCAGATTGTCGTGGCGACCATGCACCTCGCGAAATATAACACCACGGTGGAGGTCTTCCTGAGCGGCAGGGAGAAGGATTATGCCAACATGTACACCGCCAGATTGCGGCTGTGTGTACTGATGCCGGCAGTGGTGCTGGTGGTGGCGGTGATTAACCATTCGCAGTGGGAGAGCGGGCTGATGAATACGCTCCTGTGCCTCCTGAATGTTGCTTTCGTAGTAATGTCCCTGAAGAATCTGACGATTCTTCAGCGGAACTACGTGTAGGATGCGGAAGAATTGCCGGCCGGGGATGGCTTGGCACGGAGCTGCTTTGTGCGGGAATGCGCATGCGCATAGGGAATGCCTATACGCATACAAACGCGTATAAGTGTGATGCGGCATAGATACGGCGGTTTATAAATACGATGGATGGAAGCCTTGGGTCAATTGATGATCCGGGCTTCTTTTGTTATAATGATTCGAGATTATTCTTGAATTATTCCGATAGGATGAACCTGCGCGAATGAACTCAGGTGAGTGATTCGGCGCAAGTAATTTCGAGGTGAATGAACACGCGGAATTGATTCTGTGCGTATGATTTCGATGGAATGAATCCGATGGAATAATTTCAAGTGAAGAAGTGACAGGACCCAAGTGCTCCGTATACAAGCGAATGGAAATGCCAGGCCATACAGTAAAGGAGCATCGTCACAATGAGAATCAAAGACATTCCGGCCATCGAACGGCCACAAGAGAAAATGCTATATTCCGGCGCAGAGAGCCTCAGTACATCCGAACTGATTGCTCTGATTATTCGGACAGGAAACCATGATAAATCTGCCGTACAGCTGGCAGAAGATGTGCTTTCCTATTCGCATAGCGAGATGGGACATCTTCGGAATGCCGATGTGCAGGAGCTGCGGGAGATATCCGGCATCGGCGTCAGCAAAGCCTGCTCGATTGCGGCGAGTATCGAGCTGGCGAAGCGGATGAGTACCGAACCTTCGCCGGAAACAAGACCTATTCTGCGCCATCCGCAGGATGCCGCGGATCTGCTGATGGAGGAGATGAGAGGACTCAAGCAGGAACGCCTGGTTGGGCTTCTGGTCAACGCGAAGTGTGAGGTGGAATCGAAGGTGGTCATATCCATCGGTGCGCTGACGAATACCTACATCCATCCGAGAGATGTATTCCGGCCGGTCATTCGAAAGGGGGCGGCGGGCATCATTCTGGCACACAATCATCCCAGCGGGGATCCGACACCGAGCCAGGATGATATCGAATCCACGAAGCGGCTGATGGCGGTGGCGGATTTGATGGGAATCCGTTTCCTGGATCATATTATCATCGGTAACGGCCGATACGTCAGCATTCGGTCGGAGGATTATTTACTGTAATGGCGATTACAGACTATTGTTTATTATTGGGGGGAGTATCATGAATCAATCCTTCTACATCGCATCCGGGAAAGGGGGCACCGGCAAATCCGTCGTGGCGGTGAATCTGTCTGCCTCCCTGGCATTGATGGGATACAACACGCTGCTAATTGACATGAATCCGGGAATGCGAAACCTTGACATTATGTTGGAGGTCGAATACCAGGCAATATATCATGTCTTCGATGTGATGAATGGAATTTGTTCCCTGGAACAGGCAGCGGTTCGCCTGGATGAACCGGAGAAGCTCTATCTCCTTCCGGGTGGGCTGCTCGAAGACCGGGAGAAGCTGGATGAAGTGAAGTGGCGGGCATTCATGACAGAATGCAAGGCACATTACGATTACATCATTGTGGATGGAAGTTCCGGCGCGGATGATTTTGTCCTGACAACCGCAAAGGGTACCGATGAGACCATCCTTGTGGTAACCCCGGAGCGGACATCCCTTCGCAATGGGGATATGCTGGAAGACCGATTGATTCGAGCCCGCGTGCTCCGTCGCCGGTTCCTGATTAACCGGATGAGGCCGGAGCTCCAGAAAGAAGGCCTGGAGGTACCGCCAAAGGAAATCGACCGGCAATTCAAATGTGAAATCCTCGGAATGATTCTGGAAGATGACAATTTCCGCCTCTTCTCGGATGCCGGTCTGCCCATCGCGGTTCGGCAGGATTCCTATATCAGCCGGAATTTCCGCCGGATTGCGGAGCGGCTGATTCGATCGGAATAATACGGCGTGAATCGCCCTTATGATGAATCACGCCGGCGACTCGCTTGAGAAATGCATCTCCGGTAGAGTAGCAGCAAGGCAATCTACGGCGTCTAATCTGCAGTAAAGGCAGTGGCTGCATTCCTTGAACGGAGATGATTTATCTTTGGTTACTCCCGCGAATAACAAGCAGTTGGGGAGCGGTACCAAAAAGAGGCGTATATATTGACTCTTTATACGAATCGGATTATAATTATTGCGTATGATTATGAATTAATACGCGCTTTTTGTGCGAGTTGTTTCGTATTGGAATACACATTATTATTTTCTTAATAAAATTAAGGAGGACATAGCAGTGCAAACACCAATTTTCATCGGGGTTGCTGTTGTGCTTCTGATTGTTGGACCGTTGGTTGGCTATAATTTCCGCAAATCCGTGAGCGAGAAGAAGATCGGAAGTGCGGAAGTGAAGGCTCAGAACTTGATTCTGGATGCGGAGAATGCAGCGGAGAATATCAAGAAAGAGAAAATCCTGGAGGCAAAGGAAGAAGCACACAAACTGAGATCGGAAGTCGAGAATGAAGTCCGTGATCGCAGAAGAGAAGTTGAGAAATCGGAAAGACGAATTCTTCAGAAGGAAGAGAACGTCGAGCGCAAGCTCGAGAATATCGAGAAGCGGGAAGATGGGCTGGCGAAGAAAGAACGTTCCATGAACGAGAAGCACCAGCGCATCGACGAGTACATCGCCAAGCAAATGGAGGAGCTGGAGCGAATTTCCGGTTTCACACAGGAAGAAGCGAAACAGATTCTTCTGTCAGAAGTAGAGAAAGACATTCGCAAGGATGCATCTGCCATGATTGTGCAGATTGAATCGGAAGCGAAGGAAGAGGCGGACAAGAGAGCGAGAGAAATTGTCACCATGGCGATTCAGCGCTGTGCCGCCGATCAGGTTGCAGAGACCACTGTATCCGTCGTTCCACTGCCGAGCGACGACATGAAGGGACGCATTATCGGTCGCGAGGGTCGAAACATCCGTGCCATCGAGACCTTGACCGGTGTAGACCTTATCATCGACGATACACCGGAAGCCGTTATTCTTTCCGGATTCGATCCGATTCGTCGGGAGATTGCCCGTCTCGCCCTGGAGAAGCTGATTTCCGACGGCAGAATCCATCCGGCAAGAATCGAAGAGATGGTGCAGAAGGCAACGAAGGAAGTCAATAACATCATCAAGGAAGAGGGCGAACAGGCCTGCTTCGAGACCGGCGTGCACAACCTGCATCCGGAACTGGTCAAGCTCCTGGGCCGCCTGAAGTACAGAACCTCTTATGGACAGAATGTACTCAAGCATTCCATCGAGGTATCCCTGCTGGCCGGCCTGATGGCATCCGAGCTGGGATATGATCCGAGACTGGCGAAGAGAGCGGGTCTTCTCCACGATATCGGCAAATCCATCGACCACGAGGTAGAGGGTACGCACGTGGAGATTGGCGCCAATATTTGTAAGAAATACAAGGAATCCTGGAAGGTAATCAACGCGGTGCAGGCGCACCACGGTGACATCGAACCGACCACGATGGAGGCAGTATTGGTGGCTTCCGCGGATGCACTTTCCGCTGCAAGACCGGGCGCACGCCGTGAGACACTGGAGTCTTACATCAAGAGATTGGAAAGCCTGGAGGAAATTGCCAATACCACGAAGGGCGTTGATAAGTCCTATGCCATCCAGGCAGGCAGAGAGCTTCGAATCACCGTTAAGCCGAATCAGGTCAAGGATGAAGAGATTCCGATGCTCGCCCACGAAGTGGCAAAGAGAATCGAGAGCGAACTGGAGTATCCGGGACAGATTAAGGTCAACGTTATCAGAGAAACAAGAGCTTCCGATTACGCGAAATAATCACAAGCTCCCCGGAATGGGGAGCTTTTTTACCGTAGTACGTTTTTTGCTGACACGATATAAGGAATTGAATCATGATCTACTTAGACAACAGCGCTACCACCAGACAATATGATGAAGTCACCGAGCTGATGTATCGAATCCAGAAGGAGCATTTCGGCAACCCATCCTCACTTCATTCTCTGGGCTTCGACGCGGGAAATTATCTCTTCGACGCGAGAGATCAGGTCAGCCGGGCGTTTCCGCAGGGGGGGCAGGTTATTTTTACCTCCGGAGGGACGGAGGGAGACAATATGGCCATCTTCTCCTCCTGCCGGAAGTTACGCCGGAGAGGCCGGAAAATCATCACGACGGCCATTGAACATCCGGCCGTGCTGGAATGCATGAAGCGCTTACAGGAGGACGGCTTCCGGGTGGAATACCTGCCATGCAGCGTGGATGGCTATGTGGAGCCGCAGGCGCTGAAGGCGGCGCTGGACGAGGAGACTATCCTGGTCAGCATGATGGCGGTGAACAACGAGGTCGGCACGATTCTGCCGATTCTGCCGTGCTACGAGATTGTGCAGAATTACAATCATGTGCATGGTACGAAGATTATTTTCCACACGGATGCGGTACAGGCATTCGGCAAGGTGGATTTCAGCGATGCGCCCTTCGACCTGATTTCCATCAGCGGACATAAGTTCCACGGACCGAAAGGAATCGGTGCGCTGTATGTCCGGAAGGGTCTGACCATTCCGGCGCACATCTTAGGCGGCGGCCAGGAGAACGGGCTGCGCTCCGGCACGGAGAACACGCCGGGAATTGCCGGTCTGGGGCTTGCCGTGGAGATGACGACCACCGACATGATGGAGAAGCAGCGCAGGATGGCGGAGGTGAACGATTATTTCCGCAAGGCCGTCATTGATGAGATTCCGGATGTGCAATTGAACGGTTACGAAGCGCAGGGCTTCGAACTGGAGGATTACGGCACGCGTTGTCCGAGCGTCATTAATTTCTCCTTCCTGGGCACGCGCGGGGAGGTGCTGCTTCACACCCTGGAGCAGGACGGCATCTACGTATCGACTGGATCGGCCTGCGCATCGCACCACACCGGCGACAGCCACGTGCTCGTGGCCATGTCCCTGAGCCACAAGGAAATTGAGAGCGCGCTTCGCTTCAGTTTCTCGGAATTCAACACGCTCGAGGAGATGGACTTCGTCATTGACCGGCTGAAGAACGCGGTGGCGCGGTTCCGCCGTCTGGGAAGCTTCCGGTAGGATTTTCGTTGAATAAGACAACTCGTTGATTAAGGCAAATGGACCGTAAATTCCCTGCCTGATATCGAAGATATTAATCCGGAAACCGTCCTGTCGATATCATACGATGCGACATATATGATGCGATACATATTCCGCAATACGAAACGGCAATACGCAATATAGAAAGATATCATATTCCGATTAGGAGAGAAAAATGGAGAAGAATTTATATATCGTCCGCTGCGGCGAAGTCGCCCTCAAAGGCATGAACCGCCCGTATTTCGAGAGAGTCCTGCTGGAGAGAGTCCGCGCCGCGCTGTCTATCTACAGCGACGTGGAATCCCGCTGGATTGGCGGCCTGATGCTTGTGAAGGTACCGTCGGATGTACCGCAGAAGGATGTGGTTCGCACTGCATCCAAGGTGTTCGGCGTCGCTACCGTTAGCCCGGCGGTTGCCTGCGTGCCGGACATGAACGCCATCGGCAAAGCAGCCGCACAGTACATGATGGATATCCTCGGGAAGGAAGACATCCAGTCCTTCAAGGTAAAAGCAAAAAGGGCCGATAAGACGTTTCCGGTGGAATCCCCGGAAATCGGCCGTCAGGCCGGCGCTTGTATCCTGAAGACCTGCAAGGTGCTGCACGTGGATGTGCATAATCCGGATGTGCTGCTGTATGTAGACGTGCGCTCGGAAGCCGCCTACATCTACCGGGATAAGATTAAGGGCTTCGGCGGATTGCCGCTGGGCACTAACGGCAAGGGCTTGATTCTGATGTCCGGTGGTATCGATAGCCCGGTCGCTGCCTTCATGATGGCAAAGCGCGGCATGCGAATTGAGGCGATTCACTTCCATTCCTATCCGTACACCAGCCAGAGAGCGCAGAAGAAGGTTGAAGACCTCTGCGGTGTGCTGGCCGGATACATGGGTTCCATCAAGATGTACGTCGTGAACCTTCTGCCGATTCAGGAAGAAATCGTCAAGAATTGCCCGGAGGACGAGACCACGATTCTGGTTCGCCGCTTCATGATGCGAATTGCGGAGAAGATGGCTGTTAAGAAGCATGATATGATGCTGATTACCGGAGAGGACCTGGGGCAGGTGGCCAGCCAGACCGCGGAGGCGCTGGTGGTTACCGATGCCGTGGTGAAGATGCCGGTAATGCGTCCGCTGATTGCCATGGACAAGGTGGACATCATGGAGAAGGCGCAGGAAATCGGCACTTACGATATTTCCATTCAGCCGTATGAGGACTGCTGCACAGTATTCCTGCCGAAGCATCCGGTGACGAAGCCGAAGCTCCGGAATATCGAGAAGTCCGAGGAGGCACTGGATGTGGAGGCACTGGTGGATGCCGCAGTGGCGTCCGCAGAGACGATTCTGATTGAGCCAAGAAAATAGCGAAGCGAAATAATCATTGAATCAACAGCCCCGGTATAGTAAACTATTCGTAAGATTGTGTGCTATAGCAGGGCTGTTTTTTTATGCACTGAGGTACACGAATCCTGGCAAGAAATGGCAAGAAGAGAGGCGCGCAGATGGCAGTAAAGTACAGAAGAGTATTGATTAAGTTGAGCGGTGAAGCGCTGGCCGGCGAAGACAAGTTCGGCGTGAATGCAGAGATGACGTTGAAGACCGCGACACAGATTAAGGAGATTCACGACCAAGGGGTAGAGATTGCCATCGTGGTCGGTGGCGGCAACTTCTTCCGGGGACGGACCGGCGGGAATATTGACCGGGCGACCGCGGATTACATGGGCATGCTGGCGACCGTGATGAACGCACTGGCACTTCAGGATTCCTTACTGTCCATCGGATGCGATACTAAGGTGATGACCGCTATCGAGATTCGCGATATGGCCGAAGGATATTCCAGACGGAAAGCGCTGGATTATCTGGCGGACGGCAAGATTGTCATCTTCGGCGGTGGTACCGGAAGTCCATTCTTCTCGACGGACACAACGGCGGCTCTTCGGGCGGCGGAGATGGATGCGGAGGTCATCCTTCTGGCCAAGAACATCGACGCGGTATATTCCGCCGATCCGAACGAGGATCCGAATGCAGAGCGTTATGAAGAGCTGACTTACATGGATATCGTGGAGAAGGAGCTGAGAGTCATGGATCTCACGGCGGCTACTCTGTGCAAGGATAACGATATTGCCCTCTACGTCTTCGCACTGGCGGAAGAGGGAAGCCTGATGAAGGTTATTAATGGTGAGAACATCGGAACATTGATTCACTAACAAGAAGATGGAGGAAAAATTATGGCTCATACGAAGAACCTGAGCGAGAAGCTTGAGAAGACCGAGAAAATCCTGAAGGAAAACCTGAATACCGTTCGTGCGGGAAGAGCGAATCCGGCACTCCTGGACAAGGTGAACGTTGATTATTATGGTGTTCCGACACCACTGAAGAGTCTGGCGAACATTTCCGTTCCGGATGCCAGAACATTGATGGTATCGCCGTTCGACCCATCCACTCTGAAGTCGGTAGAGCATGCGCTGAACGAAGCAAATCTGGGCATCAATCCGTCCAGCGATGGCAAATGCATTCGTCTGGTGATTCCGCAGCTGACCGAAGAGAGAAGAAAAGACCTGGTGAAGCAGATTAAGAAGATGGGCGAGGATGCCAAAGTAGCTATCCGTAATGTCCGTCGCGATGAGAACGAGGATTTGAAGAAGCAGCAGAAGGCGGGCGAGATTACAGAAGATGAGATGAAGGACGCCCTGGAAGAGGTGCAGAAGACCATCGATAAGGCCATCAAGAAGGTCGATGAAGTCATCGCCAAGAAGAACGAGGAATTGATGGCCGTATAATTACGCGAAGTATAGAGAAATAGTATAACGTGGCTTTAAGCGGCCACGTTTACTGTTGTTATCGGGAAAATTGAGGTGATAAAATGACAGAGCCGAACAAGCTACCGACACATGTCGGTGTTATCATGGATGGTAACGGCAGATGGGCGAAGAAGAAAGGCGTCCCGCGGCTGATGGGTCACAATGCGGGCGTGGAGTCCATGAAACGCATCGTGATAGCGGCGGCGGAGATGGGAATTGAATACCTGACGGTATATGCTTTTTCCACAGAAAATTGGAAGCGGAGCGAAGAAGAGGTCTCCGGTATTTTCAAGCTCATCATCAAATATGTGCAGTCGGAGCTTCAGGAGCTGGTGGAGAATAATGTGCGCATCAGCATCTTAGGGGAATATCGGATGCTGCCGAAGGCATCGGTGGATGCCATCGACCGGCTGCTGGAGGCCACGAAGGATAACACCGGACTGGTACTCTGCATTGCCGTGAATTACGGCGGGCGAGCCGAGGTGGTCAAGGCCGTGAATGAGCTGATTCGGGAGAATCCGGAGCGTGAGATTACAGAAGAGGATATCAGTGCGCATCTCTATACCGGCGTGTGCCACGAGAATATTCCGGATCCGGATCTCATCATCCGGACCAGCGGAGAAGAGCGGACTTCGAACTTCCTGCTGTGGCAGTCGGCATACAGCGAGCTGATGTTCACGGATACGCTGTGGCCGGATTTCGGACCGGAGGAATTTGCCAGTCTCTGCGAGCAGTATTCTCACCGCAAGAGACGGTTCGGCGGCCGAGAGAAGGACGACCAATAGGATAACTGGTTCGACAGACGATAGACGGCGTTGGACAGAGAAACGGAAATGTCGAATCTTACACAGGCGATGTAAGGTAAGACTTCTCCTGGGAGCATTAGAAGATTGTGATGCACGGACGTCGGATGGCGCCGATGTCCATTCCAATGATTAATTAATAAGGATATCAAATAATGAAGACAAGAATTATTTCCGGAATCGTGATGGTTCCGCTACTACTGATTATCTATTTCGGCGGCTATCCGCTCCTGATTGCAGCGGCTGCAATCGCCTACGTGGGCGTGACCGAATTCTACAATGGATTTGAGAACATGGATGTGCATCCGTCCAAGCCGATTGCCTACATCATGATTACGGTTCTGTATGCCGGACACCTGATTTTTGGCGTCAATCAGACCTTCCTCCTGGCATGGGTGGTTCTGTCCATCATGGTCAGCATGATCTATGCCTGGAGAATCACCGAGAAGAAGCCTTACGATGGCGTAGCGACGATGACCGCGCTGGTGTATATCGTGCTCTTCTCGTACCACATCGTCATCATCGATAACACGGCCTATCCGGAGATGACCTGGCTGGTAGTCATTGCGGCTTTCGGTTCGGACATCATGGCTTACTTCACGGGATATTTCCTCGGGAAGCACAAGATGGCGCCGAACCTGAGCCCGAAGAAGACCATCGAAGGCGGCGTGGGCGGCGTGCTGGGAAGCGCGATTTTCTGCGCGCTCTTCGGCTACTTCTTCTTCCCATCCCTGATGATTCACTGCATGATTATCGGCGTGCTGGGTGGCCTAGTGGCCGAAGGCGGCGACCTTACGGCCTCCATGTTCAAGCGCGGCATGGGCATCAAGGATTACGGCACATTGATTCCGGGACACGGTGGAATTATGGACCGTTTCGACAGTGTAATCTTCGTTGCGCCGGTGGTATGCTACTACATTCTATTCGTACTGAAGTAAACGGGAATGCATAGCATCCTTGAAATGCACACTCACCCAGCGATGAACGGGAGATTTCGTATCGATTCCACCATCTCACCCTCTGGATGATAATGCGAAATGATAATGAATATGACCTGGGCTATCATTCTCCATTACACGATGCATTGCTTCGAGTAATGGTAACGCACATAACGAGCATGAATCATTCACTGTGTGCTCATATTGTATAAAGGGAAATTAAAATGAAGAAGATAATTATTCTGGGCAGTACCGGTTCCATTGGAACGCAGACGCTGGACATTATTGAAGAAAATCCGAAACGCTTCGCGGTGACCGGACTCAGCTGCGCCCACCGCGTAGATGATCTCATCCGGCAGATTGAGAAATTCCACCCGGAAGCGGTCTGCGTCGGCAAAGAAGAAGACGCGAAGCGGGTACAGAATCTGTTTCCGCAGCTCGAGGTCTTCCATGGTGCGGCCGGACTGATTCAGCTGGCGGAATACGAATGTGACGTCCTGGTCAGTGCGCTGATGGGCATCAGCGGCCTGGCGCCGACATACCGGGCGATTGAGACCGGCAAGGATATCGCGCTGGCCAATAAGGAGACGCTGGTGACCGGCGGGGCGCTGGTGATGGATCTGGTTAAGCGGAAGGAGGTTCGTCTCCTGCCGGTGGACAGCGAACATAGCGCAATCTTCCAGTGCCTGGAAGGCAACAGATATCGGAATGTTCGCCGGATTCTGCTGACAGCATCCGGTGGTCCTTTCCGGAATTACACGCGGGAAGAGCTGGAATCCGTGACGCTGGAACAGGCGCTGAAGCATCCGAAATGGACGATGGGTCAGAAGATTACCATCGATTCTGCGACGATGATGAACAAGGGCTTGGAGGTTATCGAGGCGAAATGGCTCTTCGACATTCCGGCGAACCGAATTGATATCCACGTTCACCCGGAGAGCATCGTGCACTCTATGGTGGAATTTGAAGATACTTCCGTCCTGGCACAGATGGGTCTTCCGGACATGAGAATTCCTATCAGTCTGGCGCTGGGTTATCCGGAGCGCCTGCCGTATTCCGGCGAGAGCCTGGATTTCTTCACCACAGGAGCGACGCTTCACTTCGAGAAGCCAAGGCGGGATGTCTTCCGTTGCATCGACTATGCGTATCATGCGATTGAAGCCGGAAAGAGCTATCCGGTGGTGCTGAACGGCGCCAACGAAGAGCTCGTCGGTATGTTCCTGAATCGGGAGATTCGCTTCATCGACATCCAGAACACCCTCGGGAAGGTGCTCGAAGCCCATCAACCGGTGGAACTCGATTCGGTTGAGGCGGTTCTCGAGATGGACAAAGAAGCCCGGTGCCGGGTCCGGGAACTGGTGCGGGGATAAATTTACTTTTGGCAGAAATATAGTGAGGAAAGATTATTGCTTACAGCGATTCTAACGGTAGTACTGTTCTGCGTGATGATAATTCCCCATGAACTGGGGCATTTTGTCGCGGCGAAAGCGGTTGGCGTGCAGGTCAACGAATTCTCCATGGGCATGGGGCCGCTCTTATTCCAGCGGCAGAAAGGCGAGACGCTCTATTCGGTGCGCCTCCTGCCGATTGGCGGTTATTGCGCCATGGAGGGCGAGGACGAGGCATGCAGCAATCCCCGCGCTTTCGGCAACCGGAAGTGGTGGGAGAAGATTCTGGTGCTCGTGGCCGGCGCGGCGATGAACGTGCTGACAGCGCTGCTGGTGATGATTATCACGGTGACGGCGATTGGCATTCCGAACAATTCGCTCGGCACGGTGACGGCGGATATGCCGGCGGCGAAGGCCGGCCTTCAGACCGGCGACGTCATCACGGCGGTGAACGGCACGGAGACTTCGAGCTGGAATGACGTGGTGAACGCCATCAGCGACGCGAAGGAAGGCGAGGCTCTATCGATTACCTATGAGCGAGACCAGCAGTCAAAAACAATTTCTGTCACGCCGACTTATTCCGAGGAAGACCAGCGGTATGTGGTCGGCATCACTTGCGGGCGAAGTCATAATCTCTGGGGCGGCATCCGGTATGGTGCGATTGGCACGTGGAATCTCAACAAATTGATGTTCCAGAGCTTCGGGATGCTCCTGACCGGCGGGGTCGGTGCGGATGACATCACGGGGCCGGTGGGCATGGTGTCATTGGTGAACCAGACGCAGTCCATCGGGGCAACGTCCTATATGTATCTGGTGGCTTTGGTGTGCCTGAACTTGGCTTTTATTAACCTGCTGCCACTGCCGGCGCTGGATGGCGGGCGGATTGTGATGGTGCTGATTCGCAAGATTACCGGAAGCTGGATTACCGATAATATTGAAGGAAAGATTCACCTGGCGGGTATGTTGCTACTGCTTGGCATATTCGTGATGGTGACGTGGAATGATATCGTGCGGCTTTTCAGCTAGCGAGAGCTGTGATGGTGATGCCGATGAATAAGATGGGGCAATTCCATACCGTGTTCGTTGGCCAATCCCATGATTGCCAGAAGGCATTGGCTGCCCTTGGCACGGGGTAGCGCAGGGCCGGAAAGAAAGAAGAAAGAAGGCAAACGATGACGAGAAGAGTGATGTGCGGCAGTGTGCCGATTGGCGGCGGCGCGCCGGTCTCGATTCAGTCGATGACCAATGTGGATACGAGAGACGAGAAGGCGCTTCTCCGGCAGATTGAAGAGCTGTCGGAGGCGGGCTGTGATATCGTACGGGTGGCGATTCCGGATCAGGCCGCCTGCGAATCCTTTGCCCAGGTGCGGAAGAAGACGGATGTACCGCTGGTAGCGGATATTCATTTCGATTACCGCCTGGCCATCGGTGCCATCGAGGCCGGGGCGGACAAGATTCGAA
>CAVGMK010000077.1:0-9150 GCA_963630135.1 Oscillospiraceae bacterium | reverse complement strand
GGACGGTCCACCGATTTCCTCAATCAGGTGGTCGTAACGGCCGCCGCCGCACACGGTTCCCTGGGCTCCAATCTTCGTGGTGACGAACTCGAACGCTGTCTTGGTGTAATAATCCAGGCCGCGTACAATCTTCGGGTCAATCTGGAACTCGATACCCATTGCGGTCAGATTCTCCTGCAGCTCTTCGAAGGCCTTCTTGCAGTCATCGCAGAGGTAATCCACCATCAGCGGTGCATCCTTCACGATTTCCTGATCCTCCGGCGACTTGCAATCCAGAATCCGCATCGGGTTCGTCTCGAAACGGGACTGACAGGTGGTGCAAAGCTCATCGTAATGTGGACGAAGAAAGTCCTGCAATGCCTTCCGGTACTTCGGGCGGCACTCCTTGCAGCCAACGCTGTTGATGTGCAGCTCGATGTCCGTGATATTCATGCGGTGCAGGAAATCATCCGCCAATGCAATAATCTCCGCATCCGCCAGCATGGATGACGCACCGAAATTCTCCACACCGAACTGGTGGAACTGTCTCAGTCTGCCGGCCTGCGGCTTCTCGTAGCGGAAGCACGGCGTATTGTAGAAATATTTGCTCGGCTGCATGTCCGCAAAATGCTTGCTCTCAATGAACGCCCGAACCGCCGGGGATGTGCCCTCCGGCTTCAGCGTAATGCTGCGGTGTCCCAGATCCTCGAAGGTATACATTTCCTTCTGTACAATATCTGTCGTCTCGCCGACGCCGCGGTTGAACAGCTCCGTGCTCTCGAAGACCGGCGTACGCAATTCGCCGAATCCGTACTCATCACAGATTTCGAAGAACTGTTTCTCGATGTACTGCCACTTGTACGCCTCCTCCGGCAGCATGTCCTTGGTACCTTTTGGTGCTTTAATCGCCATCTCTACCTCCCCAATAATTATTTTTACGCAAGAGCATCTCGTCAAAACGCTCTTCATAGATTCTATAATTGCCGACATTCGGAATGCGTTCTAACCGGTCCTCCGCCGGGAAATACCGTTTCCCGATGGCACCGGCGCCCATCCCGATAATCGTCTGTTTCTCTTCCATAATGCGCACGTTGTAGATGGAATGTGCACCCGGCTTGCAGTAGCCCACATTCTCGAAGGACCCCATCTGGTGCTTCTGCCGGTAGATGTAATACGGCAGGAAGCCGCAATCACCCAGGAATTTCTCGGAGAAATCCAGCATCTCCCGAACCGCTTCCGTATTCCGGCGGTAGTACTCCGGGTCCTGGTTCCGAAGCTCGGACCCCCGCTTGACAGACAGCGTGTGCACCGTGATGTTGTTGGCGCCCAGCGCCTCCAGGGCCCGCAGCGTCTCCGCGAAATCCGCCGGCGTCTCCCCCGGAAGCCCGGCAATCACGTCCGAATTCACGGTCCGGAAGCCCACCTCCGCCGCATCGGAGAACGCTCGAACGATGTCCTCCGGCCGGTGGGACCGACCGATTCGGTCCAGCGTCTCCTGCTTCATGGACTGCGGATTGATGCTGATTCGGTCCACCCCCGCATCCCGAAGCGCCCTCAGCTTCGCCTTCGTTATCGTATCCGGCCGCCCTGCCTCGATGGTGAATTCCATGCCATCCAGCGACAGCCCGAACGAATCGCGGAGGCATTCGATGAGCTGCGTCAGCTGCGCCTCATTCAGCGTGGTTGGTGTGCCACCGCCCACATACACGCTCTCCACCTTCTGTCCATGTGCCCGGAATCGCTCTCCCGTGTACCTTATCTCTTGTAAAAGCAAGTTCAGATACGCCGCAATTTCCGACTCCGCCGCCACATTCGTCGCGAAAGAGCAATACGAACATCGTGTCGGGCAGAACGGAATGTGCACATAGAGGCTCACGCTCTCCGCCGAAGGACGAGGCATCGTCTCCAGCTGATATTCGAGAATCTGCCGAAGGAGTGCCGCCTTGGCGTCACTGAGAAGATAGGTTTCCTTCATCCGGCGGAAGACCTCGGTAACATCCTGCGTCGCCTCATAGTGCTGGAAAGCCAGCTTCAGCGGACGCACGCCGGTCAGCGTGCCCCATTCCGGATAGATCCCCGTTTCCTGCGAGAGGATATGATACAGCTCCCGCTTCATCCCGTCCTGATCGTCCTTACAGTCCCGATTCAGCAGATAACGCTTATCCGTTAATGCGAGGTCGGTACCTGCCCGAAAGGAGACCGGAATCATCTCGAAGTCTTTATTCAGGAGGAACTCGCGTGCCAGTTCCTCCAGGTGATATTCATTTGTGATTCCATTCAGATAGAATCTATACAAAAGGATTTCCTCTTTTCTCCTCGCCGATCGTGGTGCGGATGCCATGTCCCGGGTAGACGATGGTGTCTTCCGGCAGCGTCATCAGCCGCTTCAGGGATGCCATCATCTGCGCTGGACTTCCGGTCGCGAAGTCGGTGCGGCCGATGCTCCGGTAGAAGAGCGTGTCGCCGGAGAACATGAGGTCATCTACCAGGATGCAGATGCCACCCGCCGTGTGGCCGGGTGTTTCCAGGAAGCGGAACTCGGAAGTCCCGAAGGGAAGGACCGAATCTTCTTTTACCGGAAGATCTGCAGTGATGGCCACCGGCTTCGGTGCGAACTGCATGGAACCGTTGTTTGCCGCATCCGCAAGGAGCGCAGCTTCCTTCTCCCCGGCAACGACCTTTGCATCCGGATAATCCGCCTTCAGCTCATCGATGGCCGCAATGTGATCCCCGTGACCATGGGTGAGAATGATGTACGGAAGTGCCATCAGGCTCTGGAGCAGCGTCTTCATGGCCGGCGTATAACAACCGGGATCGATGACAACCCCGGCGCCTGTGTCGCTGTCGACGAGAACATAGGTGTTCTCCTGAAGCATATTCTGGTTGAAACAATGTACTTTCATCATGATTTCGTTCGATATACCTTATCTACGCCCGGGATATTCCGGAGCGCAATCAGCAATCTCTGGATCTGGTGGGTTCCGGCGATTGCTACTGTGATGGATAGACTGACATATTCCACATCTTCCGGTCTCATGTTGACGCCGGCGAGGCGTACATCCATGTCTTCGCAGACCTTGGAGATGTCGCTGAACAGGCCTTTGCGGTCCGTGCAGCAGATGGTGATGTCCGCGTAATAGGTCTGGCCGATTTTCGGCGTCTCCCACTCGACATCAATGAGCCGGGCTTTCTCGTGCTCCGGCAGCGAGACGATGTTACTGCAATCCTTGCGATGCACCGTGATACCGCGGCCCTTCGTGATGAATCCGATAATCGGGTCACCCGGAACCGGGGTACAGCACCGCGCGATTCGAATCAACAGATTGTCGGAGCCCTTGACGATGATGCCCGGGCCGTCGTTATCCGTCCGGCGCTGGAAATTCTTCTTCTTCCGGAGCTCCTCTTCCTTCCGCTGTTCTTCCTTCTGATTGTCTTCATTATAATAGTCAATCAGACGCTGCCCCAGCTTCGCCAGGGAGCTTCCGCCGTTGGAAATTTGGATATACAGCTCATTCACGTTGTTGAGCTTAAGATCCTTTGTCGCCCGTAGCAGGTAGGCGTTCTTCGCTACCAGATGCGGGTCGTAGCCCTTCTTGCGGATATAGGCTGCGATATTATTCTTTCCCTTGTCCAGCGAGTCGTTCTTGTTCGCCTTCCGCAGGAAATTACGAATCTTGTTCTTTGCCTGCGAACTCTTGGCGATGTTGAGCCAATCCATGCTCGGTCCGGCCGAGTTCGCAGAGGTAATGATGTCAACGATATCGCCGTTCCGGAGCACGTGGTCGATGGTGACCATCTTGCCGTTGACCTTCGCGCCGACGCAACGGATACCGACATCCGTATGAATCTTGAAGGCGAAATCCAGTGGCGTCGATTCGGCCGGGAGCTCGATGACGTCACCCTTCGGTGTGAAGACGAATACCTGATTATCAAAGAGGTCCATCTTCAATGTCTCCAGGAATTCCATGGAGTCATCTGTTTCCTTCTGCCATTCCAGGGCCTGTCTCAGCCAGGCGAGCTTCTGCTCCGAGGTATCACCTCCCTGCTGGTTACCCTTGCCTTCTTTGTACTTCCAATGCGCCGCAATACCATATTCCGCAATGCGGTGCATCTCATAGGTGCGAACCTGGATCTCGAACGGATCACCGTTATCGTCCAGCACGGTGGTGTGGAGCGACTGGTACATGTTCGGCTTCGGCATCGCGATGTAATCCTTGAAGCGACCCGGAATCGGCTTCCACCGGGTATGTACCAACCCCAGCACGGCGTAACAGTCCTTGACGGAGTTCACAATGACGCGAACCGCAATCAGGTCGAAGATCTCATCCAGCTGCTTGTGCTGGATTGTCATCTTCTTGTAGATGCTATATAAGTGCTTGGATCGGCCCATCACGTCGTAATGGATATCGGCCTTGTCCAACTCCTCGCTGATCTCATCAATCAGCCGGTCGACAATCTTCTCGCGGATATCCTTGCGCTTATTGACCTGCACGGACAACTTCTCATAATCAGATGGATGCAGATACTTAAATGCCAGGTCCTCCAGCTCGAACTTAATGCTGTAGATACCCAGCCGTCCCGCCAGTGGCGCGTAGATTTCCAGTGTCTCAGCAGATTTCTCCTTGCGCTTGTGCGGTGGCATGAATTCCATCGTTCTCATGTTGTGAAGTCTATCCGCCAACTTGATAATCAGCACGCGAATATCCTTCGACATGGCCAGGAACATCTTGCGGAAGTTCTCCGCCTGCATCTCCTCCTTGGAGTCATACTTGATGTTGCCCAGCTTCGTCACGCCGTCCACCAGGAGTGCGATTTCCTCGTTGAAATCTTCTACCAGCTGCTCCCGGGTATAGTCCGTGTCCTCCACGACGTCGTGTAATACGCCCGCTACAACGGTTTCTATATCCATGCCAAAGCTGGCCAGAATCTTCGCAACGGCAACCGGATGAATAATATACGGTTCCCCACTCTTGCGCATCTGGCCATTATGAAGATTGTTCGCAATCTCGAAAGCCTGGATGATCATCGGGTCATCATACTTCTCATTGATGGAACTCAGATCTTCAATGAACTGTTCCGTTGTAATTCTGGGATCAGCTGTCACAAATGAACTCTCTTTCTCGTCTAGTGATATCTCAATTCGTTATAACAATTCAGTATGCAGCGCCTGCCATGCTGGCTCGGGCCGCGGAGCTATGCCTCAAATAACAGGTAATTCAATAAGCTTCCAAGCTTCCGTCATGAAAACATCCTGAATCAATTACTATATCAATTACTATAATTGGCCATTCTATCGGCTACAACCCGCTATTTCACGATACCGGAATTAGCCTTGGCTGCCTTCTCTCTCTTCTCCTTCTGGAGCTCGTATCTCGACTTGCTCTCGTTCTTCGACATCTCATACAGCAGCGGTGTGCAGATGAAAATCGAAGAATAGGTTCCGCAAGTAACACCGATAATCAGCGGAATCAGGAACTCCCGGAGCTCCGTGGATACCATGATGTACAGCGGCACCATAACAATGAGTGTCGTCAGTGACGTCATGATGGAACGGGACAATGTCTCGTTGACACTGGTATCCAGGTGGAGAACCAGCTGCTTCCGCTTGTAATAACGCTTGTTCTCACGGATTCTATCGAAAATAACAATCGTATCGTTGATGGAATATCCGACAACCGTCAGGATACCGGCGATGAACGGGTTATTGATGGAGAATCCAAAGATGGCATACATCGCCAGCGTGAACAGCACGTCGTGCAGAAGACCGCCCACCGCAGCCACGCCGTACTTCCAGGTCTTGAACCGGAAGCGGATATAGACCAGCATACAGAAGGATGCGATGATAATCGCCTTGATGGCATTCTGGCGAAGTTCCTTACCCACGGTCGGACCGAATTCCTCGGACGCCAGAACCGCATCATCATCCAGATTGTATTTCTCCGAGATGGTCGATACAACCTTCGCCCGCTCGTCCGCATTCAGCGCTTCCTTGGTACGAATCACGATTTCGCTCTGATTATCGCTGGCATAGACGATGGTCGGATCCAGCTTATAATCCGCAATAACCTGTTTCACCTCTTCGGAATCCACCTTCTGCCCCATCTCGAGCTGAATCATCGTACCGCCGGTGAAGTCAATACCGTAGTTGAAGCCTCTTACCATCGCAAAGCCGAAGCCCAGCACAATGATAATCAGGCTGAAGGTGAAGCACTTCTTGCGGTTGTCGATGAAGTGAATGAACTTCTTCCATTTCATTCTCGGGGTTCCGTCCTCGTGCATACCGAAACGTCTCAGCGTGCACAGCGCCGGAATATCCGTAATCGTCGTAACGAACAGCTGCGTGATGAATACGGCCGTAAAGATACTGCACAGCGTACCAATCATCAGCGTCAACGCAAAGCCCTTCACCGATGTTGTACCGGCCAGATACAGCACGATGGCGGCAATCAGCGTCGTTGTCTGCGAGTCCACAACCGTGCTCAACGCGGACTTGAATCCGGTATCGACAGCCACGCGAATGGTCTTACCCTTCTCAATCTCTTCCCGGATTCGGGTAAAAATAATAACATTGGAATCTACAGCCATACCGATGGAGAGGATGATAGCCGCGATGCCCGGGAGCGTCAGTACGGAGCCCAGGAGCGCCATAATCCACAGTGTCAGTTCGACATAGAGTAGGAGTGCGACGTCCGCAATAATGCCGAGCATACCATAAGCCGCAATCATAATCAGCATAACGATGCCCAGACCGATTGCGCCGGCAATAATGCACTTGTGCAGCGCATCGGCACCGATGGTCGCCGTCTCTACCGAGGAGCTGACTTCTGTCAGTGTTGCCGGAAGCGCACCACCGCGAATCAAAGCGGAGGTCGAAGAAGCCTCATCTTCGCTGAATCCGCCGGAACGGGTAATCTCACAGCTCCTGGAGGAAATCTTCTCACTAACGGTTGGCGCCGAAATAACCTCATCATCCAGCATGATGACGATAGCCGTATTATCCACGGTATTTCCATTCTCATCCTTCAGCTTCGCTGTAACAGAGCCGGAAGCAGCCTTCTCAGTAGCTTCGGCAAACGCGTCCGAACCGTCGGAGGAGAAATCAATCGTAATCTTATATCCACCATTGTTGGTGTCGTTGGTGAACGAGGAATCTGTAATATCATTTCCGCGCATAACTTCGGTTCCATCTGCCAAGAAGAGACGAAGCTGAGCGGTCTTACCAATCTGGTTAATCGCTTCCTGTGCATCCTCAACGCCCGGCATTTCTACACGGACACGATTGTTTCCTTCGATGGAAACGGTCGCTTCCGAAATACCCATGGCATTCACACGGTTCTCCAAGACGGATTTCGTCTGATCCATCAGCTTGGACAGATCCGTTCCCGTCTTGTCCGTATCGGCTTCCAGGAGGACATAGACACCGCCGTTAATGTCCAGGCCGAACTTCATTTTGTCCGAGAGTTTCTGAATCGGGCCCAGTCCCTTGAAAGAGACAAATGCACCAAAGATGATGATAACCCCCACAAGGACGGATAAAAACTTACGCGTTCCTTTTTTCATTTCAATAAGTGCCTTTCTAAATACATTGATCAAATCACGCAATGCGACATTATATTTTACGTACCATTTTACAACAAACAGGCCGTAATATCAAGGAGTTTCAGTCCATTCCCATTTCCCCCGAGAACAAGAAAAAAGCGCCGATTCGGCGCTTTATCTGAATTCCTATTCGAAGACTACTCAGCCTCTTCTGTCTCTGCAGGAGCCTCAGCAGACTCTTCTTTCTTTGGAGTCAGCTTCTTCGGCGTAACTTTCTTGGTAGTCGAAGTCTTTACTTCCTTCTCCTTCTCTGCAGCTTCTGCCTTCTTCTCTTCTCTCTCACGAGCCATTGTATTCGGGCTCTTGATGGTGCTGATAGCGGACTTGAGAATTTCAACGTTGGTCGTACCCTTGCCGGCGTTGATGTTAATCACAACGGTGTCATTCGTGATGGTCACAATTCTACCGATGAATCCGCCAATTGTTACAATCTCGTCACCCTTCGTCAGGGAGTCACGCATTTCTTTCGCTTCCTTGTCTCTCTTCTTCTGAGGACGAATCATCATAAAGTAGAGAACCAGTACCAGGAATACAAGTAGGAATATGTTCATCATACTCTGGCTTTTTGTCATTAGTCTTTCCTCCGTTAAATAAAGTAATGGTGCCGGCGATGGGGGTCGAACCCATACGATGTCACCATCACGGGATTTTGAATCCCGCGCGTCTGCCAATTCCGCCACGCCGGCTCACTAACGAGATGTATTATAGCATATACAAAATATGACTTCAAACGGTATTTGTAAAAAAACCCTTGGCCAAGGCCAAGGGTTCTGGTGTGGCTGACTGGACTCGAACCAGCACGGTCTCCCACATGCCCCTCAAGCATGCGCGTCTGCCATTCCGCCACAGCCACATGACTTGATTATTATAGCAAGGGGAGACGTGAAATGCAAGTATCTTTTTTGTTTTTTCTTTTTCGCCCGGTTTCTAGCAGAGACCATATTGACCGAGAAGTGCATCCACCTGAGACCGGAGCGCTTCCAGTGAACCAGAATTGTCTATCACATCCGAGGAGCCTTCCATTCGGACGGAATCGGCGACCTGCTTCGCCATAATCTTACGAACCATCTCCTCTGTCAGGCCATCCCGCGCCATAACACGACGGACACGGATGTCCGAGTCAGCGACCACCGACCAGATGGCATCGTAGTCATCGACCGATTCCCCGCTCTCGAAGAAGAGCGGAATCGCCAGGAAGACGGCACGTGTGCCCTTTGCTTCTTCTTCCGACACCTTTGCATGAACATCCCGGATAATCACCTGCGTGGTGCCTTGTTCCAGCATAGCCAGCGCCTCGGGATTATCATAGACGAGATTACGCATGGCATCCCGGTCCATCGAACCATCCGGCCGGATGTAGGCCTCGCCGAAATGCTCGCGAATATAGGGAATCGCCTTGCCGCCGGGTGCGGTAATCTCGTGCGCCATCCGGTCGGTATCGATAAGCGGAAAGCCCTTCTCCTGAAGATAATCCGTCACCGCTGTCTTGCCGGAGCCGATGCCACCGGTTACCACAATTCGAAGCATAACTTACGATTTCCCCTTTCTTTCATTCATTCACTCTTTTTCATT
>CAVGMK010000076.1:0-13190 GCA_963630135.1 Oscillospiraceae bacterium | reverse complement strand
GGATGAGAGTCGCTTCCGGCTGACCTCCTTCGACAACGACACGGTGACCGGGACGGTGGACAATGACAAGGAATCCGTGGTCTACTTCTCCATCCTGAATAACGCCGGATGGCATGTGTATGTGGACGGCGAGGAGGCGGATAAGCTGGAGAATGTCAATGTGGCGTTCACGGGCGTGAAGGTATCCGCCGGGAAGCACGAGATTACGCTGGAGTACGATTATCCGGGACTCAAGGCCGGGACTGCGGTGATGATTGCCGGACTGGCGGCACTGGCGGTAATCCTGGTGCGGCGGCGGAAGCAGGCAAAGGCATAGCGGGAGAAGCTGATTCACCTGAAGTATAGCCGGTGCTGCAGAGGCAGGTTTAATCGAAGCAAGCAGTAGCTGGTAGCAGGAAGAGAACAAGTATATAGCGGGACGGCATGGCGTGAATCGCTGTGCCGTCTTTGTCTGTAAGAAATCTGTTGTACGACTTTGCTTTGCGCCGCTGGCCTGCGCCCCATGCTGTGCAACCTCTGCCAAGCAAATACTGCCGGCGCTACCGGACGATTCGGCGCGCGGCCATTCTATTTTTGGCCGCCTCACTTATATCTGACAAGATTATAGACGTCTTACTCCAGTTGTCGTTTCTTTGTCGCGAGAAGGGCGGAATGTGAAGGCCTTGCGAATATTGGGGGCCGTTCCTTGAAAAGAGCGGTCTAAGACGGTATAATTAAATGTATTTTTATGCACATGAACAAGATTAGAGATGGGTTCAGGAAAGAGTATGATTGAGTTTTTCCAAAACGTATTTGTGGGCTTCCGCCTGGTCGATGCGCTGGACATACTGATTGTCGCGTATCTAATCTATAAATTATTGGGATTTATTCAACAGACCCGGGCACAACAGCTCGTCCGGGGGCTGGTTTTTCTGGCGGTTATTTTCTTCCTGTCGGATGTGCTGAACCTGTATCTCCTGAACTGGCTCCTTCGGAACTTCATGACGATGGGTCTCTTCGCCCTGATTGTCATCTTCCAGCCGGAGCTTCGCCGGGCGCTGGAGCAGCTGGGTCGGAAGAATCTGGTGACGGGGCAGTTCCGGAGTCTGGACAAGGAACACGCCCTTCAGGTGGTGGACGAGATTGTCACTGCAGTGGACGACTTCTCCGCAACGCGTACCGGCGCGCTGATTGTCTTCGAGCGGGAGACGGCGCTCAACGACATCATCGAGAGCGGTGCGGTGGTGGATGCGCAGATCTCGGTTCGTCTGCTGGGGAACCTCTTCTATGAGGGTTCGCCGCTTCACGACGGCGCGGTAATCATTCGCGGCGACCGCATCTATGCGGCCAGCTGTGTGCTGCCGCTGACGGAGAAGAAGAACATCGGTCGGAACCTGGGAACCCGCCACCGGGCGGCGCTGGGCGTTAGCGAGGTCTCCGATGCGTTGGTTATCGTGGTCTCGGAAGAGACCGGCGTCATCTCGATTGCGGAGAATGGCACCTTCCGGCGCTTCATGGATCTGAAGTCCGTGGAGAAAATTCTCCTGGGCGTCTACCTGCCACCGGACGAGTCTCTGTCGAAGCGCGTGGTTCGCACGCTTCACCCGATGAAGCATCGCAGGAAGGAGGCGAGACACCATGACGAGAAATAACAAAGTCAACATCGCACTCTCGCTGCTGATTGCCATCTGCGGCTGGATCTACGTTATGTACAACGTGGACCCGACCACGACGCGGACATTCAAGGACGTGCCGGTCACCTTCACGCACGAGGACGTGCTGACCAGCCAGGGAATCGCCCTGAAGTCGACTAATAACAGTAAGATTACAGTAACTGTAGAGGGTAAAAGAAGCAGTATCAATAAGATGAGCGCGGACGACGTCCAGGCGGTAGCGGATCTCTCGGAGGCCGGCAAGGGCGAGAACACGATTGACCTGACGATCAAAATCCCGTCCAAGATATCTGTCGTATCCGAGAGCGAATCTAGCATCACAGTGAATGTGGAGAGCCTCGATACGAAGGAAGTACCGACCCGGGTGGAATACAAGACGGAGTCCTCTTCGGATAGCGAACCGATTCTGGACGAGAACAGCAAAGAGATGTTCATCGTTAGCGGCGCTAAGAGCCTGGTCAGCAAGGTCAAGTACGTGCGCATTCCGGTGGAAGAAGCGAAGCTGTCCACGACATCCAAGACATTCAATGTCTCTCTGGAGGCTGTCGATAACAAGGGAGATGTACTCTCCCATGTGACGGTTCGACCGGCGAAGACGTCGGTAACTGTATCGAAGGGCGTCACCAAGGAAGTGACACTCAAGGTCAAGGTGAAGAATCCGGATGATGAGAATTACAAGCGAATCTATCAGGTGCCGGACACCGTGACCATCAAGGGAACGCAGTCGGCAGTGGATGAGATTGAATCCATTACCACGGAAGAGATTGATCTGAGCGAGATCACCAGCGCCGGAACGATTCCGATAGAGTGCATCCTGCCGGATGGCGTGCAGCTGGCGAACGATTCGCTGGAACTGAAGCTCACGGTGAATGTCACCAAGAAGAGTGAGTAGCGATAGCGCAAGTGGCGATATAGAAAGCTCGCCGCGGCGATGCCATGATGGGAACAAGTCGCTGGTGCAATTCAGTGGAATGGCACCAAGCTGGCGTCAGAGCGGAAAGCTTGCCGCACAGCGCTGGCATAGAAGCTTCGACATAGAAGCTTCAGCATGAAGAATTGAGAAGTTAAGAGAGGATGAAATTCGAATGGGCAGATTATTTGGAACAGATGGCGTTCGAGGCATAGCGAACAAGAACCTGACGCCTTCACTGGCATATGAGATCGGCAGAGCCGCATCCTATGTGCTGGGAAATGAATCGCATCGTCCGGTCTTCCTGATTGGCCGCGATACGAGAATTTCCGGTGAGATGCTGGAAGATGCGTTGGCCGCCGGCATCATGTCGGTGGGTGGCGATGTCATCAAGGTGGGCATCATTCCGACGCCGGCAGTGGCTTATCTGGTGCGCCATTATGAAGCGGATGCGGGCGTGGTCATCTCGGCATCCCACAATTCCTTTGAATATAACGGCATCAAGATATTTAACGGCAAGGGCTTCAAGCTGGACGACCGGATTGAGGAGCAGATTGAGGACATCATCCTGGCGAAAGACTTCCAGCATCCGGAGTACATCGGGGCGGAAGTCGGACGTTGCCGCAGGGTGGAAGATGCTTTTGACCGATACATTCAATCCTTGCTTCGGACGATTGACATCCGGCTGGATGGCATGAAGATTGTGCTGGATACGGCGAATGGCGCGTCTTATCAGGTGGCGCCGACGGTGTACCGGACGCTGGGCGCGGAAGTGACCGTGCTGTCGGATACGCCGGACGGCATCAATATCAATGACCATTGCGGCTCGACCCATCCGGAGAACCTGCAGCGCCAGGTCGTGGAAGTGGGCGCGGACGTGGGCTTTGCCTACGATGGCGACGCGGACCGGCTGATTGTGGTGGACGACAAGGGGCAGGTGCTGAACGGCGACCATGTGCTGTGCATCTGCGGCCGGATGCTCCTGGAACAGGGGCGGCTCTACGATAAGAAAATTACGGCGACGGTGATGAGCAACCTCGGTGTGCACAAGTTCATGAAGGAACTGGGCGCGTCCGTGGATGTGACCGGCGTGGGCGACCGCTACGTGCTGGAATCCATGCTCAAGACCGGGTCGGTCCTGGGCGGCGAGCAGTCGGGACACATGATTTTCCTGGAATATACCACGACGGGCGATGGCGTGCTGTCCTCGCTGCAATTCATCAAGGCGGTCAAGGCCTCCGGGCGGAAGGTCAGCGAGCTGGGCGAAGATGTGGTTATCTATCCGCAGGCGCTGGTGAACGCGCGGGTGAATCCGGATTACAAGAAGGATGCGCTGGAGGATGCGGACGTGCAGCGCCGCATTGAGGAAGTGGAGCGCAAGCTGGAAGGCGTTGGCCGTGTGCTGATTCGGCCATCCGGTACGGAACCGCTGATTCGAGTGATGCTGGAAGGCGAGGATACGGCAGAATTGCAGGCAGACGCGGAATACATCGCGGCGCTGATTATAGAGAAATATGGAGAGAAGTAGTCAATGAATACCATGGAACTGAGCAGCAGAATATATCCGGATATTACCAAGACGCCGGAGGATTACGAGAAGATGTACCCGGAAAGAAATCTCCCGGAAGGCGCGAAGGTGACGCGTCTGGGACCGAGCCCGACGGGCTTCATTCATCTGGGCAACTTGTACGGCGCGTTCGTGGACGAGCGTCTGGCGCACCAGAGCGGCGGTGTGTTCTACCTCCGAATTGAGGATACCGACGACAAGCGTTATGTGGAGAATGCAGTGGAGACTGTCATTTCCTCGCTAGCGTTCTTCGGCATTCAGTTCGACGAGGGTGTGACCGAACATGGCGACGTGGGTGCGTACGGCGATTATACCCAGAGCCATCGCGGCGAGATCTACCGAGCTTATGCGAAGAGATTAATTGCGGAAGGCAAGGCATATCCGTGCTTCCTCTCGGAAGAGGAAATCTCCGAGATTCGCGAGAAGCAGGAGGAACTCAAGATTGCGCCGGGTATCTACGGCGAGTGGTCCCGTTACAGAGACTGGGAAGAGGATGAAGTGCTGCAGAAGGAAGTGGCCGAGCGGTTGGCGCGCGGCGACGATTTCGTCATCCGTCTGAAGTCGTCCGGGACACCGAATGCAGTGGGCGACGAGATTAAGAGAACCAAGGTGGTGGACGCCATCCGCGGGGAACTCGATGTACCGGAGAACTTCCAGGATATCGTTATCATCAAGACGACGGGCATTCCGACTTATCACTTCGCCCATGCGATTGACGACCACCTCATGAGAACAACCCACGTTGTTCGCGGAGAGGAGTGGCTGCCGTCGCTGCCGATTCACGTGGAGCTCTTCGACAAGCTGGGCTTCGAGCTGCCGGTATATTGCCATACCGCGCAGCTGATGAAGATTGGCGAGGATGGCAACAAGCGGAAGCTGTCCAAGAGAAAGGATCCGGAGCTCTCCCTCGATTATTACCGTAGCCAGGGTTATCATCCGGCCGCTGTTAGAGAATATCTGCTGACCATCCTCAATTCCAACTACGAGGAATGGCGCATGGAGAATCCGGAAGCGGATATCGATGAATTCCACTTCACGACGGAGAAGATGAGTAATTCCGGCGCGCTGTTCGACCTGAACAAGCTGAACGACGTCAGCAAGGATGCGCTCCTTCATATTCCGGCCGCCGAGCTGGCACAGTGGCTCAAGTCCTGGTCTGACGAATTCGCTCCGGAATATGAATACGTATTCCGCGATATGAATCTGCTGACCCAGATTCTGGATCTCGGCAGGAATGACAACAAGCCGCGGAAGGATCTCATCTACGCAAGACAGATTATGACCTTCATCGGCTACTTCTTCGATGAGGCTTTCGCCATCGAGGACGAGTATCCGGCAGAGGCGGCGGAGGATCGCAAGGCCATCCTGCAGGCTTATCTGGACAGCTATGATCACAGCGATGACCAGGAGAACTGGTTCAGTAAGATTCGGGAGATTGCCGTGCAGCAGGGATACGCGGCGAAGCCGAAGGATTACAAGAAGCATCCGGAAGATTACAAGGGTCACGTGGGCCATGTCAGCACGGTCATCCGTATCGCGCTGATGGGAAGATCCCAGTCGCCGGATGTCTGGACGATTCAGCAGATTATGGGCGAGGACAAGGTCCGTGCGAGAATCGAGGCGGAGCTTCAGAAGTAACCGGATAATAACGGGATGAAGATGAATCCGGAGTCCGGAAACAGGATGGAAGTTGGGCTGATGCCAGGAGCATAATCCGCGTCGCCACTTCCCGAATCATCGTTAGCCGCTGGCTGAGACTGGCCAAGATGATGGAATATGAATGGGTGGATAACGGATAGAATAATAGACAGAAGGAGAGTCGATGGAACCAATATTAGTAATCATGGCCGCCGGCATGGGTAGCCGTTACGGCGGAGCGAAACAGATTGATCCAATCAGCAAAGAGAACGACATTATCATGGACTTCTCGCTCTATGATGCGTATCAGGCGGGTTTCCGCCGCGTGGCATTCATCATCAAGCGGGATTTCGAAGAAGTCTTCCGGGCGCACATGGATGCCCGGGCGGGCAAGTGGTTCGAGACGTATTTTGTTTTTCAGGAAATGAACGATCTGCCGGAGGGATTCGAGGTACCGGAAGGCCGCACCAAGCCGTGGGGAACCAGCCACGCGGTGCTGGCGGCACGGAATGTGGTGGATGCACCGTTCGCGGTCATCAATGCGGACGATTACTACGGCGCAGAGGCATTCCGCGTGATGTACGATTATCTGGCGCATCAGGCGGATGAGACGCACCAGTGCATGGTGGCTTTCTCCGTGGAGAACACGCTGTCGGATAACGGCAACGTGACGCGGGGAATCTGCCATGTTGAGGATGGCCTGATGACCACCGTGGAGGAGCACTTCGAAGTGGGCTACCGGGAAGACGGAAAGATTCACGCACGGAATGGCGTAGGCGTGGACCGCGAGATTCTGGAAGGCACGCCGGTGTCCATGAACATGTTCGGCTTCGGCAAGGAATTCATGCAGATGCTGGAAGGCAAGCTTGCGGATGCGCTGACGGAGATTATGGCGACGAATCCGATGAAGGGTGAGGCGCTGCTTCCGGCCATGGTCGACGCGGAGATTCAGAATGGCAACATCACAGTGACGGCGCTTCATTCCGGTGACAAATGGTATGGCGTCACCTACCGCGAGGACCGGGACGGCGTGGTTCAGGCGCTGGCAGACAAGAAGGCGCAAGGGGAATACCCAATTAATCTATGGAATTAGTGAGGTACAGCATATGTGTGGAATTGTTGGATATATTGGAACGAAAGAGCCGCAGGATATTATTCTGGACGGACTGAAGACGCTGGAATACCGCGGATACGATTCCGCCGGCATTGCGGTCATCAATCAGGGGAAGATTGAACTTCGGAAGCACGTGGGTGCCATCGTCAACCTGGAGAAGTTGATTGGGGATGAGCGCCTGGGCGGACACCTGGGCATCGGCCACACCCGCTGGGCGACGCACGGCGCGCCATCAGATGTGAATTCCCATCCGCATACCGACATGGATAACACCGTGGCGGTGGTGCATAACGGCACTATCGAGAATTATACCGAGCTCAAAGAACAGCTGATTCAGGAAGGCGTTCGCTTCCGCACCGAGACGGACACGGAAGTGGCGACCATGCTTATCGGCAAGTATTACAAAGAATACCATGACCTGAAGAAGGCACTGGACACCGCCATCTCGAAGATGAAGGGCACCTACGCCCTCGCTGTGGTGGCGAAGGATCAGCCGGATCAGTTCGTGGCTTATCGCAAGAACGCGCCGTTGCTGGTCGGCATCGGCAAGGATTGCAACTTCGTGGCGTCGGATTTCTCCGCGCTCCTCAAATACACCAAGGACGTGTATCTGCTGGAGAACGGCGACACCGTGGTTCTGACGAAGGACTCGGTGAAGATCTACGACGAGGATGACCACCCGGTACAGCGCGAGATAATGCACGTCACCTGGGACATCAGTGCGGCGGAGAAGGGCGGCTACGATCATTTCATGCTCAAAGAAATCTACGAGCAGCCAACCGGCATCCGGGAGACCCTGAGCCGGAATATGGATGACAGCGGTCTTGTACACCTGCAGGACACCGTGAAGCTGACGCAGGAGGATTTCGCCGGAATCAACAAGATTATCATCGTGGCCTGCGGCACGGCATATCACGCCGGTCTGGTTGGCCGCTATGTTATCGAGAAGATGGCAAGAATTCCGGTGGAAGTGGATATCGCTTCGGAATTCCGCTACAGAGACCCGTTCGTGGATGAGCACACACTCTTCATTGCGGTCAGCCAGTCCGGTGAGACGGCGGATACGCTGGAAGCCCTTCGCGAAGCGAAGCGGAAGGGCGCCCGCGTTCTTTCCATCGTGAACGTCATCGGTAGCTCGGTGGCTCGCGAGAGCCACGACGTATTCTACACCCAGGCAGGTCCGGAGATTGCCGTCGCATCCACCAAAGCGTACACCACGCAGCTGGTATGCCTGTACCTCCTGGCGCTCTATTTCGCCGAGATGAACGGCACGATTGCGGAAGAAGAATACAAGAACTTTGTGGCAGAGCTTGAAGCGATTCCGGAGAAGCTGACGAAGGTGCTGGAGATGGCGCCGGAAATTGAAGCGCTGGCGAACCGCCTGTATGACCGCGACCAGGTCTTCTATATCGGCAGAGGCGTGGATTCCAGCGTGGCTTATGAGGGCTCCCTCAAGCTCAAGGAGATTTCCTACATCAACTCCTTCGCCATCGCGGCAGGTGAGCTCAAGCATGGTACCATCGCCCTGATGGAGCCGAGAACCATCGTCTTGGCGCTGGCTACTCAGGATGCGCTCTACGACAAGATGGTCTCCAACATTCAGGAGGTCAAGGCGAGAAACGCTCACATCATCAGCTTCGCCAAGGAAGGCAATACCGAGATTGAAGAACACTCCGACGAGGTCTTCTATATCCCACAGACGAGGGATGAATTGACGCCGCTCCTTAGCGTCGTACCGCTCCAGCTGTACGCATACTACGTGGCCAAGGCAAAAGGCTGTGATATCGACAAGCCACGGAACCTGGCGAAGAGCGTGACGGTGGAGTAGCGGAACATGATGAAGATAGGTAGAGGCACTGTCATTGCCACCAAAATAGATACAAGAATATAAGAGGGATTACATAGAACCGCAGAAAGGACACATCCATGGAAGAAAGCAAAGCCATCCGGCGTTACGTCAAATGGATTAATAAGAAAGGCCTGGATCCGCTGCTGCGCCGGGAACTCATGAATATCATCAGTTCCACCGAGGAGATTGAGGCGCGCTTCAATGACGACCTGAAGTTCGGAACGGCCGGCCTCCGCGCGAAGATGGGTGCCGGCACGGCTTGCATGAATATCTATACTGTTGCCTCTGCCGCTTATGGCATGGCGGTCTGCCTACAGGCAGCCGGTGCGGCCGATGAGGGCGTGATTATCTCCTATGATTCCCGCCACAATTCGAAGGATTTTGCGGAGATGACGGCCCGTGTCATGGCTTCCTGCGGGGTGCAGGTTCTCCTGAGCGATACGATGCGCCCGGTTCCGATGGTTTCTTTCGGCATCCGTCACTATCGGACGGCAGGCGGTGTCATGATTACTGCTTCCCACAATCCGCCGGAATACAATGGCTTCAAGGCGTACGGCAATGACGGCGGCCAGCTGAGCCCGGCCGGCGCGAGAGCCGTGCAGGACCACATGCCGGATTTCGATGAGATTTTCGATATTCTGCTGGAAGTAGAACCCCTTTCTGCTTATGTCTCCGAGGGCAAGGTGACCTATGTTGGACGGACGTGGGATGAGGCGTACCGGAAGAATCTTCTGGGCCTCAGCGAAGCACATCGCCTCTCCGATGAGACGAAAGCCCGCCTTCGCATCGTCTATACGCCGCTTCACGGCGTGGCCGGTGATACCGTGCGGGATATCCTGCATGACTGCGGGTTCCAGCGCGTCTTCGTGGTGACGGAGCAGGAGAAACCGAATGGCGATTTCCCGACACTCAAGGTGCCGAATCCGGAATATCCGGATAGCTTCGACCTGGCGAAGAAGTACGCGAATACGGTGGTGGCCGATGTCATTCTGGCAACGGACCCGGACGGCGACCGCCTGGGCGTGGCCATCCGCGATGATAATGGCGATTTCCGGGTATTGACCGGCAACCAGATTGGCATATTACTGATGGAATACATCCTCTCGACGAAGGCGCTCTCCGGCAGACTCCCGGAGAACGCATACTGCATTACCTCCGTCGTTTCCTCTCGCCTGGCAAGAAGAATCGCCGAACGGTATGGCGTGGCGCTTCACGAGACGCTGACAGGTTCACGATTCTTCGCGGAATACATCAAGAAGCAGGAAGAAGAGGGAAATGCCGACGGCTTCCAGTTCGGATTCGAAGAGGGACACGGATATCTCTTCCATTCGGAAGTACGGGAGAAAGATGCTATTGCGGCATGCCTGGCGATTGCTGAGATGGCAGCAGTATCGAAATCCTTCGGTGGCCGCTTATACGACCAGCTACAGGCTATCTATCGGCTGTACGGTTACGCGGCGGAGAAGAATGTCTCCATCACCCTTCCGGGAGAGAATGGTGCCGAAGCCATCCAGCGCTGCATGAATCATTACCGGAGCCTGGGCGGCAAGCTGGGCACGATGGGGCAGGATCTCTCCTACCGGGATGTTCAGTACTTCATCGACAAGAAGCCGGAAGCGGATGTCTTAATCTACGAGCTGAACGATCTCGACTGGATTGCCATCCGCCCGTCGGGCACGGAACCGAAGCTCAAGATTTACTTCGGTTTCTACGGCGAGAAGACCGCTGCGGAGAGCCGCCTGAAGACGGTGTCGGAGCAGCTCCTTCGGGATATCGGCCAGATTCTGAACGAATCTGCGGAATAGCAAAATAATTAGCCGGAACGTAATTGCGCGTTCCGGTTTTTTCGTGCGCAGCACCGGGCGAGTTGACCGATAAAATTCTATTTTTATCTTGAAGAGGTTTACCGATAATGTTACAATGCTTTTATCGATAAAGTTATCGGTCAACTTACGGGGCATGAATATGAGTATGTACGAAAGAACAGATAGAGTAGAAGACAGGATGACAAATCAGAATCGCAACCAGAATCCTGGAAATAGCAAGAATAGGAAGGACACCAGGAATATCCAGGCCATTGAGAATACCAAGAATAAGAATAATACAAAGACGCATTTCTCGCGGAGATCCCTCAGTTTCCTGCTGGCGGCAATCCTGATGCTGATGATGGCCGTTCCGGCAAGCGCGGCGACGGCGACGAACAGCGACGGCGCACTGAACAGCGATGGCGCGGTCAACAGCGACGGCAAGAAGGTGGAGGCAAGCGCGGAGGCAAGCGCGAACGCGAATTCCGTCCGCGTGCGGAGCTTCGCGTTATCCGGCCGCTCGGTCGCTCTGAGCACGGCTGCGTCGCAGCCGACGAAGGGCTGGCACACCATGGATGGCTACAAATATTATTATTACGCGACGGGCAAGTACTACACCTCCAAGTTGGTGACGATTTCCGGCAAGAAGTACCTGTTCGACAAGGACGGGCATCTGCTGTACGGCATCTGCAAGCAGGGCGACAAGACGTATTACGCCAGCTCGGCCGGCGTCATCCAGACGACGGCGGGATTCGTCACCGTGGACGGCGCGATCTATTACGTGGCCAGCGGCGGCGAGATTGCCTGTGACAAGATCTTCCAGGTCTCGGGCAAGACGTACAAGGCTTACAGCACGGGTAAAGTGGCCACCGGCGTCTTCAAGTACGGCAAGGATTATTATTACGCCAATTCCAAGGGCTCTGTTCGGTCAAAAGCAGGTTTCATCACCTATGGAGGTTCCCGGTACTATGTCACCAAGGGCGGCAAGTTGAAGGTGGGGTGCACCTTCACGGTGAACAACCATGTCTACAAGGCATTCAGTAACGGCAAACTGGGTGTGGGCGTCTTCAAGTATGGCAAGAATTATTATTATGCGTACAAGGATAAGTACTACATCCGTAGAAAAGCAGGCTTCATCACCTATGGCGGTTCCCGGTACTACGTTACCAACGGCGGCAAGCTGAAGGTGGGATGCACCTTCACGGTGAATAACCATGTCTACAAGGCGTTCAGCACCGGCAAACTGGGCGTGGGCGTCTTCAAGTATGGCAAGAATTATTACTATGCTTACAAGGATAAGTATTACATCCGAAGAAAAGCCGGCTTCGTGTGGTGGAACAACAAGCGTTACTATGTCAGCAACGGCGGCAAGATTATGGTCAGCAAGACCTTCACGAAGAACAGCAAGACGTATAAGATTTTCAGCGACGGACATATCGGACTGAATGTGTTCAAGTACGGCAGCAAGTATTACTTCGCGGACAAGTACGGTGTGGTGCCGACCAAGACCGGTGTGCAGACCTACAAGAGCAAATATTATTACGTGAAGAAGGGTGGCCAGATTACGACGAGCCAGATGATTACATCCGGTTCGAAGAAGTATTACGCGAACAGCGATGGCACGCTGAAGACCGGACTTTTCACGGTAGATAATGTGAAGTATTACGCTTCTTCGAAGGGCCAGATTACCACGAAGGCCGGATTCCTGGTCAAAAGTGGCAATGTCTACTACATCCAGTCCGGTGGTGCAATCGCCTGTGGCAAGACCTTCAAGGTGAACAAGAAGACCTATAAGGCTTTCTCCGATGGCCATCTGGGCACAGGCCTCTTCAAGTATGGCTCTTATTATTACTATGCGGATTCCGCCGGTGCGATTAAGACGACAGCCGGCCTGATTACCGTCAGCGGAAATAAATATTACGTGAACAGCGGCGGCAAGATTGCCGTCAGCACGACGTTGGTGGCCAGCGGCAAGACGTATCAGGCGGCGGCAACCGGTGTGCTGACGCAGATCAAGACGGCCGGCGATACTCTCATCGATATCGCGCAGAAGGAGGTCGGCACGAAGACGGGAAAGAAATACTGGGAAGCGTATTTCGGCACGACCTTCAAGAACGGTGATTCCACGCCGTGGTGCGGTACCTTCGTGACCTGGTGCTTCAAGAAGGCGGGACTGTACAGTCTGATTGAGGACATCGAGGATTACGGCAACCTGGGTTACGTTCCTTCCTACACCAAGTACGCGAATGCGCAGAAGAAGAAGGGCAACAACATGTGGGTCAGCGCCAGCAAGGCGAAGGCCGGCGATATCATCATCTTCGGTTCCAGCTCCCATGTGGGCCTCGTCAAATCCGTGGTCGGAAACATCATCACCACCATCGAAGGCAACACGGGGACCACGTCCAAGGGCGAGGTGAAGGAGAAGACCTACTCCCTGACGAACAGCTGGATTATGGGCATTATCCGGGTAATTGCGTAGCGGGTGCGCAAAATTGCTACATTCATGAGAAAATAACTGAATGTAGCAATTTTTATTGCCCGGATTGCGCAGCCGAATGCGGCGTATCACGCCGGAAGTCCCACTTCGTATGTTTTTCCGGTGATGGATGAACGGTGAAACTTGTTTTTATTCGGAATTAAGCTATAATATAATAG
>CAVGMK010000075.1:0-19573 GCA_963630135.1 Oscillospiraceae bacterium | reverse complement strand
AGTAAGCGCAAATACCACCAACACCGTTAACCCACGCGATGAAATCCTGCGGAATCTGACAAGAGCTTCGACGGCCCCAACTCCGGCGCAGCCGTATGCTTCGCCAGCGACACCGATGCAACCTCTTGCACAGCCGGCAACGCCGATTCTGGAAGTACCGAAGTCAGAATTGGAGCCGGAAGCGGAACCGGAAAGTAAGGTTGACGAAACAGTCGCCTTGGATGACGAGCTGAATACGCTGGAAGCAGAGCTGAAAAATGAGACGGACTCGGCATTTCGCTTAGACGAGGGCAAGCCGGAAACGGAAGAGGAGCCGGAGACTGCGGCCCCATCGGAAGAATAGGGCCGGGGCGAGCCTGTTTTTAGCCCACAAAAAAATAACGGGAATAACGCCATTCGCCTACACATCCATTTTCAAAAATGCTATAATTTACGTGGTTATGATATTTAGGAGGTAACATGAACACAGTACTCAGGGGCGGAAGAATTTACAAGAACGGAGCACTGGCGGACAACGTATCTCTTGAAGTGGAACATGCAAATGACGCGGAGACAAAGAGAGTTATCGAACTCGATAACTCTTTTATTTTGCCGTCTTTGTGCGATGTGCATGTACACTTCCGGGAGCCGGGCTTCGAATACAAGGAGACCATCCGGCAGGGCAGCTTAGCGGCGGCTCACGGCGGATACACACTGGTGGGCACCATGCCGAATCTGAATCCGGTTCCGCATGACCTGGCCACATTGAATGTGCAGCGGGACATCATTGAGCGGGATGCAGTCATTGGCGTGATGCCATATGGCACCATCACGGACAATCAGTCGGGAACCGGCAAGCTGTCCGATATGGCGGCCATGGCACCGTATGTGCTGGCTTTCTCGGACGACGGCAAGGGCGTGCAGGACGAGGGCCTGATGCGGGAGGCCATGTTGCAGGCGAAGGCGCTGGGCAAGCTGATTGTCGCCCATTGCGAGGATGAAGCACTGCTTCACGAGGGCAAGGTTCGGGAGAGCGAGTGGCGGCAGATTGAGCGAGACCTGAAGCTCGCGGACGAGACGGGCTGCGGCTACCACGTGTGCCACATCTCCTGTCAGGAGAGCGTGGAGGTGATTCGCGATGCCAAGAAGAGTGGCGTGGATGTCACCTGCGAGACGGCACCGCATTATCTGTTGCTCGATTCGATGGAAGTGAAGGCAGCCACAAAGTTCATACCGGAGCTGGGCGGCAGATACAAGATGAATCCGCCGATTAAGGATAGCGCGGACCGGCAGGCGCTCATCGAAGGCTGTCTGGACGGCACGGTGGATATGATTGCGACCGACCACGCGCCACACAGCGAGGAGGAGAAATCCCGCGGATTCGAGGGAAGCCTCAATGGCATCACCGGCCTGGAATGCGCTTTCCCGGTGCTCTACACCGGCTTGGTGCGCCCGGGCACGATGAGCTTCGATCGCCTGATAGAGATGATGTCTTATGCGCCGAGGAGGCGTTTCGGCATCGAAGAGCAGGGCAGCTACGTGGTTATGGATCTGGCGCACTCCTACGTGCTGGATAGCCGGGACTTCCTCTCGAAGGGGAAGTGCACGCCGTTCGATGGCATGACGGTGTACGGCAAGACCCTAATGACCATCCGGAACGGTAAGATTATCTACGAAGCATAGCGAAGGCATAACAAAAATACAGCGAGGTACAGCAAGTATGAAACGAGCAAAAAGTACAATTCTGGAGAACAAGATGCTGGCCGACGGCATCTACCGGCTCACGCTGGAGACCGAGGAATGCTCCTTCACCGCACCGGGCCAGTTCGCCATGATTAAGGTGCCGGACAAATTCCTCCGCCGCCCGATTTCAGTTAGCACCTACGACAGCGACCGCTACGTGCTGATCTACAAGGTGGTGGGTGAGGGCACCCGCATCCTAAGCCGGATGGAGCCAGGCGAGAAGGTCTCTTCCCTGACCGGTCTTGGCAATGGCTACGATGTGAACGCCATTCCGGACAACAGCACACTAATTGGCGGCGGCATCGGCATTCCACCGATGCTGGGTCTGGCCCAGAGCCTCATCACCGCCGGCAAAAAATGCCGGGTGATACTTGGTTTTAACACTGAGAAGGAAATCTTCCTCGTGGACGATTTCCGCAATTTCACCGACGACATCACCATCATGACGGCGGATGGCTCTTACGGTGAGAAGGGTTTCGTCACGGACGCCGTCGACACGCTGGATTATGCGTGTGCCTGCGGCCCGCTGAAGATGCTTCAGGCCCTGGATCCGAAGGTGAAAGCCGGTCAATTCAGCTTGGAAGCCCGGATGGGATGTGGGTTCGGTGCCTGCATGGGCTGTTCGATTCAGACCGCAGAGGGCTCTCGCAGAGTCTGTAAGGAAGGACCGGTATTCGATAAGGAGGTATTGCTATGGGAAAACCTGTAGATCTTACGGTGAAGCTTGCCGGTGTGCAGCTTCGGAATCCGGTGATGCCGGCCAGCGGAACATTCGGATACGGCCAGGAATATAGAGATATTTTCGATGTGAATAAGCTGGGCGCGCTGGTGACGAAGAGCATCACGCTGAATCCCCGTTACGGCAATGATTTGCCGCGAATCGCGGAATGCACCAGTGGGATGCTGAATTCCATCGGCCTTCAGAACCCGGGACTTCAGCACTTCTGCGAGGTGGACCTGCCGGCGTTAAGGGAATTCTACCATGGGCCGATTGTGGCAAATATCAGCGGCTTCAGCACGGAGGAATACCGGCGCGCTGCCGAGCGGGTGGATCAGGAGGAGCAGGTTGAGATTCTAGAGATTAACATCAGCTGCCCGAATGTAGAGCACGGCGGGTCCGACTTCGGCGCGAATCCGGCCATGGCGGAAGAAATCACCAAGGCCGTTCGCGAGGTGACGACGAAGCCCATCTTCATGAAGCTGACGCCGAATGTCCTGGATATTACCGAAATCGCAAAGGCCTGCGAGAGCGGCGGCGCGGACGGCATCAGCCTGATTAACAATTTCAAGGCGATGCGAATCGACCTGAACACGCGGAAGACCGTGACTTCCAAGAAGTACGCGGGTCTTTCCGGACCGGCCATTCGGCCGATTGCCATGAGAATGGTGAACGAGGTCTATCATGCCTGCAAGCTGCCGATTATCGGCATCGGCGGCATCGCCTGTGCGGACGATGTGCTGGAAATGATTATGGCCGGCGCCACCGCCATCGAAATCGGCACGGCGAATCTGGTGGATCCGTGGACCTGCCAGAAGACCATCGACCGCCTGCCGAAGCGCATGAAGGAACTGAATATCAATAATTTGGAAGAAATAAGAGGAGTCGTATAATGGTAAAACCAACAATTATTATTGCCCTGGATTTTCCGACCGGAGAGAAGGCACTGGCCTTCTTGGATCAGTTCCAGGAACCGGTATTTGTCAAGGTGGGGATGGAGCTCTATTACAGTGAAGGTCCGTCCATCATCGAGGAAATCAAGAAGCGCGGCCACCGCATCTTCCTGGATCTGAAGCTTCACGACATTCCGAACACGGTGAAGAGTGCGATGAAAGTCCTTGCCCGCCTCGGCGTGGACATGACGAACGTGCACGCGGCCGGCGGTATCAAGATGATGCAGGCGGCGAAGGAAGGTCTGGCGGAAGGGCTTCAGGAACGCGGCGAAGGGGACATGCCGATGCTGATTGCGGTAACGCAGCTGACATCCACCGATGAGGAGACGCTGCATTCCGAATTGCTGGTGCCGGGTTCCATGGAGGACGTGGTTGTCCATTATGCCAAGAACGCCTGTGAGGCAGGACTGGATGGCGTCGTATGCTCCGCCTGGGAATCGCCGATGATTCATCAGCGTGTGGGTGCGGATTTCCAGACGGTCACCCCGGGCATTCGCCTGCTGGGCGACGCGAAGGGCGACCAGAGCCGCGTGGCTACGCCGGCGAAAGCCATGGAGCTGGGCTCGAACTATCTGGTAATCGGAAGAAGCATTACCCGGGCGGAAGACCCGGTCGCTGCATATAGAAGATGTGAGGAGGAACTTCGAGATGAGTAAAGAGATTGCAAAGGGATTATTGAAGATTCAGGCGGTATTCTTAAGACCGAATGATCCGTTCACCTGGGCCAGCGGAATTAAGAGCCCTATCTATTGCGACAACCGACTGACGCTGACCGCACCGGAAGTGCGTGACGTGGTAGAGAACGAGATGGCGAAGGCGGTCAAGGAGAAATTCCCGGAATGCGAGAAGCTGATGGGAACCAGCACCGCCGGTATTGCACATGCGGCCATCACTGCCCATATTCTGGGCATGCCGATGGGCTACGTTCGCGGCAGTGCAAAGACCCACGGACGTAACAACCGAATCGAAGGAAAGCTGGAGAAGGGCGATAAGGTCGTTGTCATCGAGGACCTGATTTCCACCGGCGGCTCCTCCATTGAGGTGGTGGAAGCGCTTCGGGAGGCCGGGGCAGATGTGCTCGGCGTAATTAGTATTTTTACTTACAATACCAAGAAGGCTGATGAGAAATTCGCCGAAGCCAATGTTCCGAAATACAGCCTGTGTAGCGTGGATACCATGATTGAGACCGCGATTGAAGAAGGTTATATTCAGGCAGATGAAGGAGAGGGAATTATCTCATGGCTAAGAGAGATTTAATCAGCATCACGGATTTGACGCAGGATGAAATCCGGGAGATTCTGGACCTGGCGGACGACATGGTCCGGAATCCGGAGAAATATTATGAGGAATGCGCGCATAAGAAGATTGCTACGCTCTTCTACGAGCCGAGCACGCGCACACGGCTCAGCTTCGAGACGGCGATGCTCGAACTGGGCGGTAATGTCATCGGATTCTCTTCTGCCAGCTCCAGCTCGGCTTCCAAGGGAGAAAGTGTCAGCGATACCGCGAAGGTCATCGAATGCTATGCCGACATCATCGCAATGCGCCATCCGAAGGAGGGCGCGGCACTGGTGGCAGCGAAGGCCTGCAATATCCCGGTAATCAACGCCGGTGATGGCGGACATCTGCATCCGACGCAGACGCTGACGGACCTGTTTACCATTCGCAAGGAGTTCGGAAGCATCGACAATATCAAGATTGGCTTCTGCGGCGACCTCAAATTCGGTCGGACCGTGCATTCCCTGATTGAAGCGTTGCTTCGCTTCCAAGGCGTTGAAATTGTCCTGATTTCGCCGGAAGAGCTGAAGCTGCCGAGATATAACAAGGATCGGATGACGGAGGCCGGCGTGCCATGGTCGGAGACCACCAGCCTGGAAGATGCCATTTCCGATCTGGATGTCCTGTATATGACGCGTGTACAACAGGAACGATTCTTCAACGAAGAAGATTATATCCGTCTTCGTGATACCTATCTGCTGGACCGCAGCAAGATGAAGCTGGCGAAGGAGAAGATGATTGTCATGCATCCACTGCCTCGTGTGAACGAGATTTCCGTGGAAATCGATGATGACCCAAGAGCGGTATATTTCAAGCAGGTTCGGAATGGTAAGGACGTCCGCAAGGCGCTGATTACCACCATGCTCCGTTGGAAGGAGGAAGAGTAATGAATATTGACGGTGTTAGTACCGGAATCGTATTAGATCATATCCACGCCGGACGTTCTCTTCAGATCTATCAATTGCTGGAGCTGGACAAGCTCGACTGCTCGGTTGCGGTCATTCAGAACGCCCGCAGTGCGAAGTACGGACGGAAGGATATCATCAAGATTGATCAGATTATTGACCTGGACTTCAACGTGCTGGGTTACGTGGACCCGAACATCACGGTGAATTTCGTGAAGGATGGCAAGATGGTAGAGAAGCGCCACATGGCACTTCCGGAAGAGCTGGTGAATGTCCTTCGTTGCAAGAATCCGCGCTGCATTACATCCATCGAGCATGGCATTCCGCAGCGTTTCCGTCTGGTGGATCCGTCGAAGCGAGTCTATTGCTGCGAGTATTGCGATACGGAGCATGCGGAGAAATAATTAGACCCATTATATTGTGCGTATAACAATGCGTGTGATGACGATGGATAAGCAGGGTGGTGATTCGGACACCTATTTGACGCATATTGATGTGTATTGATATGTATTGATGTCCATTTATCTCCATCGCGATATGAAACATCGTGATACAAAGTAGTAGGATATGAAATAGCATGATATGAAACAGCGGGCTCACCGGAAATCGGTGAGCCCGCATCATTATTTCTCTTCGGCTTCATATAACGACTGGTACGTGGAGTCGATGCCGCTGGCGATGGCTTTGGCATTCTTCCGCAGCTTCTGGTCGAATATATCGTTGTCGCCGGCGCTGGAGAGAAAACCGACCTCGACGATGCAGGATGGCATCTCAGAATATTGGTTCTCGGAATAGTTGTCCGAAGCGTCCGCGAGCGTACCTGTGCCAACCTTGCGATAGGTGAAGCCTTGTTCCTCCAGATTTCGAAGGATGTTCTCTGCGAGTAGGGCGGCGGACTCGTTGCCACCGGAGTGAATCCAGGCCTCGACGCCCTGGCCGTCTCCGTTCGCCTGGTTCCGATGGATGGAGACCATCAGCTTCGCGCCGGCCTCATTGGCCATCTCGGCGCGCTCCTGTCTGCCAACGCTCTCGTCGTCGGTGCGGGACATCACGACTTTATAACCTTGGCGCTGCAAGCATTTCTTGACCTGCAGTGCCAATTTCAATGTGTCATCTTTCTCTTTGCGGCCGAGCGCCTCCGCGCCCGGGTCGTCGCCGCCATGTCCGGCGTCGATGAAAATCGGCCCTTTATTCCGGAATGCGGCAATAATCCCACCACCGGAGATGGCAGAGAAAATTCCACCTGCCAGGACGCATACCAGCACCAGCAGGAGGATGATTCGGCGGCGTCTTCGCCTTCTTAATTTCTCTCTCTTGCGCCGCCGAAGGATAATCTGGCGGACTTCTTCATCTGTCAAATGGACTTCCATATATTCCCTCAATTGTCTATCTCGTGTATATCTTGCCTATGATTCTACCATCATCCCCGATTGCTTGCAAACGGAACGGGAAATGGTATAATTATACTGAATAACTACAGCAACAGTATATTTCAGGAGACTATTACAGAATGTATGCATTAACCGCCCGTTCCATGAAATACATGGACGAATATACCATGAGCAAAGGAATCCCGAGCTGCGTATTGATGGAGAACGCCTCTCGTGGCGTTGTAAATGAGATTACAGCGCGCTTTCCGGATACCGAATCGCGAATCCTTGTCCTGTGCGGCCCCGGCAACAACGGCGGCGACGGAGTCTGTGTGGCCAGATGGCTCCTGCATCTGGGTTACAAGACGACGCTCTATTTCGTGGGGGATCCGAATCGCACTTCGGATGAGTTCCGACGTCAGGCGAGCATCATCACCAAGCTCTACCCGAAATTCACCATCTATGGAATCGGAAATTCCCAGGAGAGCCTATACGTCCTTCGCGAGGACTACGACGTCATCGTGGACGGAATCTTCGGAACGGGTCTGAACCGTGAGATTGGTGCTAATTTTATCAAATTCCTGGAATATATTAATTCGAAGACCGGTTACAAGATTGCCATCGACGTTCCGTCCGGCCTGAACGCGACCACCGGACAGGTGCTTAATGCCGTATTCCGCGCGGATCTGACGGTGACGATGGGTTGTTATAAGACCGGGCTGTTCTTCTTAGACGGCCGGAAGGTGTCCGGAGAGGTGAAGGTCGTCGATTTCGGCCTGGCGAAGCGGGGCTTCCGGGAAGTCCCGGACAAGCTGTTCATCTGCGACAAGGATTTCTTCCTGAAGACGAAGGATATGGCATTGATTCCGCGCTCGGAGGTCTCCCACAAAGGGACTTACGGCAGCGTCGGCATTATCGTCAGCCCGGGAAGCATGATGGGGGCAGCGATGCTCTCCGCCAGAGCGGCTTACCGCGCCGGCTGCGGGCTGGTGAAGATTTTCTGCCCGAACAAGTTCGTCGGCTTCTTCAACGTGTCCATTCCGGAAGCGGTGGCGGTGCCGTACAAGAACGATGACGTTATCGGTGCGCTCGACGAGTTCACCGAAGGCGTGGATGTGGTGCTGGCGGGGCCCGGCATGAAGGAGGAGAACACGGGGAAGCTCATCCTCAAGGAGCTCCTAGCTAAAGAAATCAATCTGGTTCTCGATGCTGGCGCGCTCAACCTGATGGCCTGCAATCTGAAGCCGTTCCGTAAGAGACAATGCCGCTGCATCATCACACCGCATGTCGGCGAGATGGCGCGACTCTGTGGCGAGGATATCCGGACGATTGAACGGAACCGGATTGGTTTCACCAAGAAATTCTCGGAGCTCTACCGCATCAGCATGGTGGTGAAGTCGGATGTTTCCCTGATTTCCACCATCAAAGAAGACGGCCGCCAGAAGCTCTACCTCAACATCACCGGCAATTCAGGCCTGGCAACGGCCGGCTCCGGCGACGTGCTGTCCGGCGTGATTGCTTCGCTGTGGGCGCAGGGGAATTCGCTGAACAACAGCCTGCTGTACGGCGTCATGGTGCACGGCCTGGCCGCCGACAAATTCGCGGTGGACGAGGATTCCAAGCGGAAGATGATGGCCGGCGATATCGTCGAGAGCATCTTCTAAGGACGGATGCCACGATTCTCAAGAAACAAGTGAAGATGCGTACAGGCGCACCTGTTGATTTCGAGAAAGCAAGTCGGGGAAGTCGGATGTGTCAGATCGGCTAAAAATACTTTTGACCCATCCGGAGGAATCCGACTCCGCGAACGGAATCGCTGTAACATTATCCGGAACATTCCCCGGAAGATTCAAAATTTCCTTGCGAAAGGGCCATGTCGATGGTATACTTACAATGTTATGGACGAATCTGTTCCATCTACATTCTGAGTACGGTAGGAGGTGAAATCGGAATATGGCACAGGTCATCGTTAGAGAGAACGAAAGCTTGGAGAGCGCTCTTAAGAGATTTAAGAGATCTTGCGCTCGTGACGGCGTTATGTCGGAGCTCAGAAAGAGAGAGCATTACGAGAAGCCAAGTGTAAAGCGTAAGAAGAAATCCGAAGCTGCTAGAAAGAAAGCCAGAAAGTATTAATCCGGCGGAAGGAGGTAGTCAATGGGTCTCAAAGAACAATTGCTTACCGATTACAAGGAAGCGATGAAGTCGCATGATACCGCCAGGAAGGACACCGTTAATCTGATTCGCGCCGCTATCAAGCAGCACGAAGTAGACAACAGAGTGACACTGGAGGATGCGGACATCATTCCGATCATCAAGAAACAGGTGAAGATGCGTACAGACGCACTTGCCGATTTCGAGAAAGCAGGAAGACAGGATTTACTGGATAGTTATCATACAGAGATTGAAATTCTGAAACAATATTTGCCGGAGGAGATGTCGGAAGAAGCGGTTCGCGCTGCAGTGGAGAAAATCGCTGCGGATTCCGGAATAGAAGCCTCCATGAAGAGCATGGGTCCGATGATGAAGGCCGTGATGAGCGAGCTCAAGGGCAAGGCCGACGGTTCGATGGTCTCCAAGGTTGTGAAGGAATTCCTGAGTGGGAAATAGCTATCAAGAGGCTGTACAATAGCGCAATCGAAAATACCGAATGGGGATAACCCATCCGGTATTTTTATTGCCTTGATTTCTTGCTACAATCGATAATTCCGGTGTTTCTCCGGTACGCTGTCGTCTGTGCTGCGGAATAATGTCGAATCTTTGATGAAAACTTATTTCTCCTGGTGATGGTTCCACTCCGCTAATCAGGTTACGGATGAAGCAGTGTGGATGGTTCTGTCACACTTTGATGCCGACGATTATTGCATCTTAGGATTATCATCGGAATTCTCATCAAGATAGGAACTGCTATTTCTCCTGACGGTGGTTCCGTTCGAAGCGAACAACCACGGACTCCAGTGCCATGACAATCTCTTCCAGTGCCTTGCAATCTTCATCGCTAAAACGTCCCGGAACCGGGCTGTCCACATCTAGCACACCGATGACGCTGTAGGTGGCGAATTCCGGCGGCATTTCGCAGGCACTGACTTCGGTGTAGCGGTTCAGCATCGGAATGACCAGTTCGGAACGGGAAGCGGAATCGCAAGCGATATGTCCCGGGAAATCATGAACATCATCCACGCGCATCACCTTCTTCTCCTTGATGGCCGTTCCGCAGACGCCCTGTCCCGGCAGGATGTGAACGCAGGCCGGCTTGCCCTGGAACGGTCCAAGCACCAGTCGGTCACCCTTCATAATATAGAAGCCTACCCAGTTGATATCCTCGAGTGCTTCATTTAGCAGAGCGGATGTATTGGCCAGAAGCGGCATGTAGTGCGGGTCGGTCTTGGCCAGTTCGCGAATCTGATTAATAATTTGCTCGGTATCTATCGCAGTATAACTCATAATTTTACCCCCTCTTCGTCGTCATTCTTCTCCTTCTGTCGACTTGTATTCTGTCTCCGTATATCGATTGGTATCGATATTCTGTCAGATATCATGATGGATAATCCTGTACGGTACCCACCCCGATATCTTGTCTTGATTGTATCCTATGTCCAGAAATAATTCAAGAACCGGACTGGAGAAGAAATGCACTGTACCAAGACGAGATAAGCTGTATGAAATAAGACGAGAGCGTAAGATAATGGGAGAGAGGCCAAGAAATGAGAGAAGAGTGGTTGAAGGAAATCCAGGTGCTTAATCTCTTTCGGGGGATTGCCGGAGACGGGAAGAGATAAGATGAACGGGGAAAAATTCGTTAGCAATAGTTGACAACATATAGAGGTTAGAGTATACTAACCATATCAGTTAGACTAACCTAACTTACAGGCGATAGAAAGGAGTTATCGCGATGAGTGTAGTTATTATCGGCGGCAACGAATGTATGGAATGCAGATATAAGGAAATATGCAAGCAGTATGGACACGAGGCGAAGGTATTCACCAAGGAGCGGGGAAGTGTTGCGAAGAAGATGGGCTGCCCGGATCTGGTCATCATGTTCACCAATACTATGTCGCATAAGATGATGAACAGCGCGGCAGCGGAAGCGAAGCGCAACAATATTCCGATTGAATGGACCAAATCAAGTAGTGCATCGGCCCTGAAGAAGGTGCTGGCGATGCATACCGGTAGCGCGATGGCATAGATGATTTCTGCGGAATCAGAAGAAGAGCCCGATAGCGTAGATGCAACTCACGATGGTGCGGGCTAGGGGCATATTACCATCTGCAGCTTCAGTGATGGCATTGAAAGAACAGGCGGTGGAGAAGGCAATGACCGCCCGGAACAGTTTACCGATAGGGGTTATCAGAGGGATGGAACGGACGAATCTGTTCGACATCCCTCTTTTGGTATGGTATTATATTCTGTGTATCAATGAGGAGAAAAGCATGTATATTACGAAAGAAGAGCAGCAAGCGCTGTTCCGGGAATTCAATACGCCGCCGCATGTGCAGCGCCATTGCAACGAAGTGGCACGGGTGGCCCGGATTCTCGCCGAGAATCTGAACAAACATGGATATAACATTGACGTCGATGCAGTATACGGCGCGGCGATGGTTCACGATGTCGTTCGAGTGATGGAGCGACATGACCTCGAGGGGGCGAAAATCCTTGAAGCCAGGAATCATCCTCAGGAAGCGGCGATGGTCCGCCTTCACATGACCTATTCGCCATTCCACCCGGTGGACGAGCTGAAGGAAATCGATGTGCTCTGCCTGGCCGACCGTACCGTTCGCGAAGATGAGTACGTGGGCATCGACCGCCGAATGGATTATCTGCTACAGAAACCGAACGTGGATGAGCGGCGCCGTGCGGGAATTCAGCGCGTTCGCGAGGATACACGGGTGCTGATTCAGCAGATTGAAGAGCGGCTTGGATGCAGTCTGATGGATCTTTTCACAAAGGATTCGGAGGCAGTAAAGAATTAGACCCTGTTCGGAATGCGCAGAATCCGGAATGACACAGAATCGGAAATGATAGAGAATCGGAATGGAATCCATATACCGCGATGAATTCGGATTCTGGCCGAATCTCATCCGACGACGCGAAACGAGAACGGAATTGAATATAACCGCGGAAGATAGGAACGAAGACGAATCCTATCTTATCGCATTAAAGAGGCATAATTAGTATGAAATTGGAACTTATCGCTACTGCGACCTTCGGGCTCGAAGCGGTCGTACGCAGAGAAATTGAGAAGCTCGGTTACACCATCCTTCGAACCGAGGACGGCAAGGTCACCTATGCCGGTGACGAACGAGCCATCGCACGCTCGAACCTGTGGCTTCGCACCGCCGACCGCGTGTACGTGCGCATCGCGGAATTCGATGCGGAGACCTTCGAGGACCTTTTCCAGCAGGTAAAAGCAATTTCGTGGGAACAATGGATTCCGATGAACGGCGCTTTTCCGGTCGTCGGAACATCCGTCAAATCCGTGCTCCACAGCGTACCATCCTGCCAGAGCATCATTAAGAAAGCGGTCGTTTCGCGCATGGCCGATTTCTATTACATATCGGAATTTGAGGAGACCGGGGCGGAGTATCGCATCCGGTTCTCCATCCTCAAGAATCACGTCACCATCCTGCTGGACACCAGCGGAATCGGTCTTCATAAGCGTGGATATCGCGTCCAGGATGTGGCAGCGCCGATGAAGGAAACACTGGCCGCGGCGCTCGTACAACTGAGCTACTGGAAAGAAGGTGTCATGCGGAACCCGGCATACCGTTCGGATCCGCCCAGGATGCTGGTGGATACCTGCTGCGGATCGGGCACCATTCTGATTGAAGCGGCGATGATGGCACGGAATATCGCGCCGGGATTGAACCGTAAATTCGCTGCAGAAGGCTGGGAATGGATTCCGGAGGAAATCTGGAAGGACGAACGACGCAAGGCGTACCAGGCCGTCAATTATGACGATGAGCTGATTATTAAGGGATTCGATATCGATGCCCGTGCGATTGAAGCAGCCAAGGCCAATGCAGATGAGGCCGGCGTGGGAGAAGATATCCGCTTCAGCAAGATGGACATGAAGAAATTCCGCGCCGAAGAAGAGCGGGGGATTATCATTACCAATCCACCGTATGGTGAACGAATCGGCAATGAAGAGAAGATTCAGGAAATCTATGCGAAGTTCGCGGATCTGCTGGAGACCCGGCCGAGCTGGTCGCTCTTCCTGATTACGACGGATAAGAATCTGGAGAAAGCCATTGGACGGAAGGCGGATCGTCGCCGGAAGCTCTATAACGGAAGGCTGGAGACGCAATATTACCAATTCCATTCGGCGAAGCTGCCGAAGGCTTCGGAAGCAGAACAATGAGCGGATTCCACAAGAAATGACGATGACCGATGGCGAAATAGAAATCGAAGGAATCGAGGAGATATCCGAAGAACAACGGAATCGAAATCGAATAGCTAAATAGGACCACTGGAATAAGGGAGAATGACAGCATGACGAGAGAAGATTTTACCTATCTGTCCACGAACGGAACAACACAAATTCATGGAATCCGCTGGATTCCGGAGGGAGAACCGGTGGCGGTTCTTCAGCTTGTCCACGGCATGGTGGAATTTATTGCACGTTATGACAACTTTGCCAAGTACCTTTGTGATAACGGATTCCTGGTTATCGGCCATGATCACCTGGGCCACGGCCAATCGGTGATGTCGGAGGAAGAGCTGGGATATTTCGGCAAGGGCGGAAATGCTTTCCTAATCGGAGACATTCACCGGCTACGGGAACAGACGGAAGCGTCATATCCGGGCGTACCTTATTTTATCCTGGGACACAGTATGGGGTCGTTCCTGGTACGCCAGTATCTCGTAGAGGGCGAGCCGGAAGCGTATGCGAACGGTCTGGCAGGTGCGATTGCCATGGGTACCGGCTGGCAACCGAAGGCGGCGCTCAAGATGGGCAAGCTGGTGAGCGGCGTGGCGGAGATGACTCGCGGGGATCATTACCGCAGCAAGCTGATTCAGAATATTGTGATGGGCTCTTACAACCACAAGATTAAGAATCCGCGCACTAAGGACGATTGGCTGACCAAGGATACGGAAATTGTGGATGTGTATACCAAGGAGCCACTGTGCCAGTTCCGTTTCACGACGAATGCGTATTACAACATGTTCAAGGGCATTGAGAAATGTCAGGACCGGGAGCTGATGAAACGACTACCGGAGGATTTTCCGCTTCTTCTGATATCGGGCGCGGATGATCCGGTGGGCAATTACGGCGACGGCGTAAGGAAGGCGTACATGGTCTATCTGGAGAATTCGCCGGCGGATGTGGATATTAAGCTGTACGAAGAAGACCGCCATGAGATTCTGAACGAGACGAACCGAATCGAGGTCTTCCGGGATCTGAAGCATTGGCTCATGCGGCACTTAGGTGACAAGTAGATATGAGTTATTACGTATTGATGATTGTGAAAGCGGTGGTGGCCATCCTGCTGGCGATTCTGTTCGGAAACGGCAGCGTGGTGGCGTTCAACCGGATGCCGGTTCGCTGGTTCGAGGACGAAGACGAGAAGGGAAATAAGATCCTTCCGGAAGAACTTCGCGACCTGGGCGATGGCAGTCGCCAGCGGCTCCACAGCACGCCGTGGAAATTTGTTTTCACCGGGTATTTCGGCGTGGTGGGGGTGTTCTTGGCGCTTCATTTCAGCCTGCAGTATGAGGTTGCTGCGCTGTGCGCGCTGGTGATTACGCTCCTGATGGCCATTTGCGACGCCAAATACCGGCTTGTGCCGGACTTCCTCAGCATTCTGCTGGCGATATCAGCGATTGGCTTTATCAGTTTCCAGGACCCTTGGTGGAGTCCACTCGTCGGCGTGCTCGCTGGCAGTCTAATGGTGCTGATTTTCAATGGCATCGGAAAGCTGGTATATAAGAAAGATATTATTGGCGGTGCGGACCTCAAATTCTTTGCAGCCGTGGGTCTCATTGCCGGCGGCACCGGCACGATTGTTCTGTTCGTTCTCACGAATCTGCTCGTCTGCCTGCATGCGATATTTCTGCTGGCGACCGGAAGAATCCGGAAGGGGAGTTACCTGCCGATGTTGCCGTACGCTTTCGTGGCACTGACCATCTATTTCCTGTTCCTCTGGGATATCCTACCGGTTCTGCTGGGGTAGTTCGAATTAGTCCATGTTTCTCTCATTGAAGGGAAATAGCCGGCCGCTGAATCCAATAGAAATTTATTTTTAGCATATGGAGAAGAATATTTTACTGACAATACAATACGACGGCACGAACTTCAAGGGCTGGCAGAGACAGCCGAACCAGCGCACCGTGCAGGGAGAAATCGAAGCGGCGCTGAGCCGGCTGGCCGGGCACGAAGTTCTGATTAATGGGACGAGCCGGACGGATCGAGGGGTACATGCCCTGGGGCAATGTGCCTCTTTTCTATGGAATTCGCCCATTCCGACGGAGAAGCTGCCGCTTATTCTGAACCGGCGGTTCGGTGCCGGGGGCATCGGCCGGCGGGAGGCGCCGGGGGATATCCGGATTCTGTCGGCGAGAGAGATGCCGCCGGAGTTTCACGCGCGGTTCTCCTGCAAGGGCAAAACGTATCGGTATATTATTGACCGGGACGGAGATATTTTCCGCCGGAATATGGTCTATCAGCTGGATGAGCCACTAGATGTGGCGCGAATGAATGAGGCGGCGAGATATCTGATTGGCACGCACGATTACAAGTCCTTTGAGGCCGCCGGGGGGCAGCCTCGGGAGACGACGGTGCGGACGATTTCGAATTTCACCATCGAAGCCCGGGGGACGCAGACCGTGCTGGAGGTGACCGGAGACGGTTTCCTCTACAATATGGTTCGAATTATGGTCGGGACGCTGGTCGAGATAGGTACCGGCAAGCGGGAACCGAAGGAAATGGAGCAGATTGTGGCGGCGATGGACCGGCGGGTAGCCGGCTTTACCGCACCGCCGCAGGGACTGTACCTGAAAGAAATATATTTTGAGTAGTGGAGCATAGCATGTATAAAGTACGAATCGATCAGTTCGAAGGCCCTTTCGACCTTCTGCTGTATCTGCTGGAGAACGCCCGGATGGACATCTACGACATTCGGGTGACAGAGATTACGGAGCAGTACATCGATTACCTGAAGGAAATGGATGAGATGAATGTGGAGGTGGGCAGTGAGTTCATCGTCCTCGCGGCGGCGCTGATTCGCCTCAAATCCCGGCTTCTCCTGCCGCGGGTACATACGGTGGATGAGGCAACGGTGGAGGAGGATCCGCGGACGGATCTGGCCGAGCGGCTCGCCGAGTACCTCCGGGTCAAGAAGATTGCCGAGATGCTTCGGGAGCGGGAAGCCTACTCCGCCTGCATCTATGAGAAACCGGCGGAGGACATCTCGGAGTATGTCAATTCTCCCGAAGAGGATCTTCGCACGAATACGGAGCATTTCGTCCGGGCATTTCTGCTGTTCCTGGAGAAGAAGCAGCGCCTGGCGGAGGTGCACACCCGGTATGAGCAGATTCGCCGGACCCGTTCCTCGGTGGAAGACCGAATCGCATCCATGGCGCAGGAGCTTGAGCGCCGCTGGCAACACACGGACGCCGTCACCTTCTCCGAGCTGGTGCCGGCAGATGCCGACCGCTACGACCGGACGCTGAGCTTCATGTCCCTGCTGGAGATGATCAAGATGCAGGAAGTCGAAGCCTCGCAGGATCAGGTCTATGGGGAAATTGAAATTAGGAAACGGGAGAAAGAAGAGAACCATGTATAGCAGGAAGAAAATGAAATCCGCACTGGAATCCATGATGTTCGTCTGGGGCGAGCCGCTGTCCGCCAAGGATGCGGCAGCCGTCTTGGAGGCGGACCGGAAGGAGATTCTGGAGCTCTTTGAGGAGCTGAAAAAGGAATATGAACAGGAAGGCCGGGGCATCCGACTCCGCGAAGTGAACGAAGCATTCCAGTTCGTCACCTATGTGGATAACGAGATGTTCATCGAGAAGCTCTGCCGCCCGGTGAAGGTGAAGCGCCTCTCGCAGGCCGCACTGGAGGTGCTGGCTATCATCGCTTACAAACAGCCAGTGACCCGGGCAGAGATTGACGCCATCCGTGGTATCAAGAGCGAAAGAGTCATCGATGGACTGATGAACCGAAATTTCGTGGCTGTATGCGGGAAGTCTGACGGAATCGGCCGTCCGAATCTGTATGGGACGACGGATGAATTCCTGAAGGCTTTCGGCTTCGAGACGTTGAAGGATCTTCCGGATATCGGCGAATTCCGAGAGGCAGATGATTCAGAAGAAGAAATACTTCACGGCCAGCTGGCGATGAAATTCGATTCCGATGACATGCCGGATGTAAGCCCAGATGATTGTTCCGGTCTGCAGGAGGATATACCGGTTGATATACAGGATGGAGATTCAGAGGATATTTCGGACGCAAATCCGGAGAACCCATCCAGCGCTATTCCGGAAGAATAATGGAGATAGACGCGATACACACCATAGAATCGAAATAATCAGAAATTAGTATTCCGGATAGAATCAGAAGGAGTCAGAATCGAATGAGAATTAATAAATATATTGCCAGCTGCGGAGAAGCCAGCCGGCGTGTGGCCGATGAGATGATTCAGAAGGGCAAGGTATCAGTGAATGGCAAGGTCCTAAGAGAGCCAGGCTACGATGTGCAGGAAGGCGACGAGGTTCGCGTATATGGCCGGGTGATTCATCTGGAAACACGCAAAGCCTACTATCTTCTCAACAAGCCGGTGGGATATGTCACGACGACGATGGATAAAGAAGGGCGACCGACGGTCATGGATCTGGTACAGGAGGAAGGCGTTCGCCTCTTCCCGGTAGGAAGATTGGATTACAACACCTCCGGTCTTCTGATTCTCACCAACGATGGCGACCTTTCGAACAAGCTGATGCACCCGTCCAAGGAATTCCCGAAGACCTACCGTGTCCGCGCGGCGGGAACTGTGACCTTCCGGGATATTCAGCGGCTGGAGCAGGGCATTGATATCGGCGGCTTCGTCACTTCGCCGGCGGAGGCCAAGCTCATTCGTCACGACAGAAATTCCTCCATTGTGGAGATTACGATTCACGAAGGCAAGAACCGTCAGGTTCGCCGCATGTTCAAGGCGCTGGGATATCCGGTGCAGGAGCTCGAACGAATCGGCCTGGGCAATCTCGTCATCGGGCGACTGGCCAGAGGCTCTTACCGTAAGCTCAGCCGTGAAGAAGTGGAATATCTGAAGAGCCGCTAGTACTTATAGAAATACAAATAAATGAGGCATCCTCTTCGGATGCCTCACAACAATAATATTATATCACAGCAAAATTTCGAATTTAAGACTGTTTTTCAAATCTATGCCGGCTTATTATATAGACAAGATAAGAGAGGTCAGAAGAGAAGGGAATCCGAAGTAGGGAGACCCGCGGCGGCTCAGGCGAGCCGAGGTAGATATATAACGTTATATCACACACAAGACTTCAGAAATGGAGGAAGGACCGATGGGTATCGTTATCAGATGAGCTGATCTGAGAAACAGCAATCGCAGTAATGCAGAAAGAGGAGGACGGACCAACAAAACATCTTAGCAGGTAGCTAGCCTGAGATAGCAAATTAAATGAAAGGGAGGATAGACCACCATAGAAGCATAGCGGAGAAGCTAATCCGAAAAAGCGAGAAGCCATTGCAAATGCAGATGAAGGGGGATAGTCCAAAGGAAACATTTAACAGATAGACTAATCTGAGACATAGTCAATCGCAGGAATTGCAGAAGATGGAGGACAGTCCAAAGGAAAATTTCTAACAGACAGAGGCTGGTCTGAAACGAAGCCGAAATCGCGAGAAGCAGAGAAGGAGGACAGACCAATGGGCAGTGAAATGAGGCATATCCATTGACAGAATCTGTAAATCGGGGCTGATTAAGTCGGATATACGTAAGGAAACAAGGAAGAAGAACATACCGTAGTATAGATTAACAAGACAGATAGAAGTTGCTAATGGATGAAATCTACTCTTAGTTGGAAATATCAAGAAGCTAATGGGTACAAGTTAATAAGGAAGTTAATAGGAAAGTTAATATGAAGGAATGGTTCTAGAGCCAGGTGAGACGATAATGCGAATCACCTGGCTTATTTATTTGCCGTAGATTTCAGAATCGCTAACGTATATTTACTTTAACGATTCGGAGAATAGTGCAACGCTGGGGAGCGACATGAGCGCCATATCGGGTTTGCGGAAGGGAGTGCGTAAGCACTGTTATTGCTACTTCCATGCTAAAATGATGTTCTACAGGAATATAATGGCGCGCACCGGGCATACCGGCGCACAGTAACCGCAATGGACGCATTTGTCCGGATCGATTTCGGCGAGGCCGTTCTCGTTCCAGAAGATGGCCTGGCTGACGCAGCGGCTCTTGCAGGTGCCGCAGCCTTCACAGTCAGATTGATCCACCATGAGGCGTTTGCCGGAGGTGTCTGGCTGATAATCCTCCGGTAGCTTCTGGGTGAAATATTGAATTGCCGCATCCACCTGATGGGTATCCGCCATGCCGATCATCACCGAAGAATTGCCGGGAATGGCAGATGCGTAATCCAGACATTCTTTGTAAT